>NZ_BAABEX010000009.1:0-120636 GCF_039540375.1 Acidovorax lacteus | reverse complement strand
TGCCCCGCCTGCAGGCCGAGGCTGCGCGCGACCCGCAGCCGGACCTGCACATCCGCGGGGACAAGGAAGTGCGCTACGAGCGGGTGGCCCAGGCCATGGCTATGGCCCAGCGGGCTGGCGTGCGCAAAATTGGCTTTGTGACCGAGCCGCAGTAAACCCTGGCGGTTGCGCCAGGGGGGCGAAAGCCTGCGTGCAAAGCTGAGCGGTGTGCCGGGAGTGTGTCTGGCCAGATGTCGGACTGAACGCCCCGGGCTACTGCTGGGCTGGCACCGCCGCAGAGCCGGCCAGGATGCCCCCGTCCACGTGAAACTCCGAGCCGGTCACGTAAGCAGATTCGTCCGAAGCCAAAAACACGGCCAGGCTCGCCACCTCGTGCGGTGTACCGAACCGGCGCAGCGGCGTGTCGGCCACCATGGCCTGCATCGTCGCCTCCCGGTCTGGGCCTGTGCCCAGAATCGGCTCCCACATGGGCGTGAGGATGGCTGCCGGGTGGATGCTGTTGCAGCGCACAGGCAGCCTTTGCTCGGCGCAGTAGAGCGCTACCGATTTCGTGTGGTTGCGCACCGCAGCCTTGCTCGACGCGTAGGCGGCCGCAGCCGGGATGCCGACGATGCCTGAACGCGACGAGATGTTGACGATGGAGCCGCTGGTGCCCGTGGGGAGAAGGCGCATGGCGCGCAGGGCATGTTTGCAGCCCAGAAACACGCCGTCCAGATTGGTGGCGTGCACGCGCCGCCATTCTTCCAGCGATGCGTGTTCAGGGTCGTGCAGCGCTCCCTGCTCAAGCCCGGTGATGCCTGCATTGTTGACCAGCACGTGCAGCCCGCCATGTTGCGCAAGCACCTGCTGCATGGCCGCTGCCCAGTGGTCCTCGTCTCGCACGTCGAGTGCGAGCCACGGCATGCCCAGGGTCTCGGCCGTCTGCCGCAGCAGCGCCTCGTGGATGTCGGTCAGGATGACCGTCGCGCCCTCCTGCGCCATCGCCTGCGCAATGGCAGCCCCGATGCCTTGCGCGGCGCCTGTGACGAGGGCGACCTTGTGATGCAGCCTTGTCATGCGTGTCTGTTTCCTTGGCGTGTGAAGAGTGTGCAGATGGTGACGGCTTACCCGGCGCGGGCGTTTGCAGCAGGGGCATCGCCGGCACATCCGCCAACGGGCCTGCTGCAGGCAGCGCAGGCTTGTGTCCATATGCTTTCCGTACGCCGTTCGGGTTAGGCTCGTGGCATGGAGTCCAGCAAGTGCACCGGTGTCATTTTTGCAGTGCTGGTTTGGTCCGCCTCCGGAGTCGCCATGCTTGCGCTGGAGACGCGGCTCGATCTTGCCAATCTTTCCATGGTGCTGGTGGTGGCCTCGGCGCTTTCGTCCCTCTGGCTGCCCGGGTGGATCAGCGCAGTGATCAGTGCCGTGGCGGTATTGGCCTTCAACTGGTTTTTCATTCCGCCGAAGTTCACCTTCAACGTCGATCTGCAGCAAAACGCACTGCTGCTGGTGGTGTTGCTGCTGGTGAACTGGATCATCGCAGGGCTGGTGATTCGCCAGCGCCGCCTGACCGAGGCGGCGCGTCAACTGGCCACCCGCGAAGCCCGGTTGCGCCAATGGGGCGACACCCTGCGGGACGCGAGCAACCCGGCGGCCCATGCCGCTGCCTTGTGCGCAGCCCTGGAAGAGGCCACAGGTCGCGCGGTGGTCGTGTCCGTACGGCACACGCTCGGTCAGCCATCCGGGGACCCAAGGTCGCTGCTGGTCGGGGCTCCAGACGACGAGCAGCGCGCGGGGCTGGCGGTGTGTGAGCGTGAAGGCCGAGCGATCGGAGCGGGCACCGGACGCTATGACCAGCTGGACGACGTGTACCTTCCCTTGCGTGGCCGCGGCGTCACCCTGGGTGCCGTGCTGATTGCAGGTCTGGGGCACCGTCCAGAGGGGGAGGCGCTGCGTTCCCATCTGCAGGCGTTGTGCGATCAGATGGGCAGCGCCTTGCACCGTTCGCTGATGGGGGCCCAGGAACAGCTGGCACGCGAACAGGCGCAGTTGCAGGCCACTCGCAGTGCCTTGCTGGCGGCCATCTCGCACGACTACCGCACACCTCTGGCCACCATCATGGGGGCCGCATCGGCCCTGCGCGAGCAGGGAGCGCGTCTTGCCGCCGATCAGCGCGAGCGGCTTGCGGCGGGCATCGTCGAGGAAAGTGAGCGGCTGGCGCGGCTGACCGACAACACCCTGCAGCTGGCGCGTCTGGACGCGCCCGAGGTCCGTCTGCGCTGCGACTGGGAGTCGGCTGAGGAGCTGGTGGGGGCGGTGCTGCGGCGTGTGCGGGTCCGACCCGAAGGCAGCCGGGTGCGCGTGCAGGTGGCACCCGACTTGCCGTTGCTGTGGTGCGACGCGATGCTGGTCTCACAGTTGCTGGACAACCTGCTGGACAACGCCCTCAAGTACTGTCCGGGCGATTCGCCGGTGGAGCTGCAGGCGACATGCGATGCAGAGTTTGTGACGCTGGTGGTCAGCGACCGCGGACCTGGGATCTCTGCCGCTTGGCGCGAGAAGGTGTTCGAGGTGTTTCAGCGTGGCGAGACAGCGCTCTCTGCGTCCCATGCAGACCGTGACCGCGGCGCAGGTGTCGGCCTTGCCGTGTGCCGTGCGATTGCCTGGGCCCACCATGGCGAGCTGTTGTTGCAGGATCGGGAAGGGGGTGGCTGTCGGTTCGAATGCCGCTTGCCCTGGCATTGCGATGGACAGGGGCCAGCGACCCCGATGGCACCGGAGGCGCACGCATGAGCCGACGCGTGCTGCTGGTGGAGGACGACCGCGTGCTGCGCGGCGCGCTGCGCGAGGCCTTGCTGGTCGAGGGTTACGACATCCGTACCGCTGCCAGTCTTGCCGACGCCCGGGCCCAGTGGCAGCATGCGTTGCCCCATGACCGCATCGATCTGGTGCTGTTGGATCTGGGTTTGCCGGATGGGGATGGCCAGGCGTTGCTGGCCGATCTGCGCCGCACTGGCAACACCCCTGTGATCGTGATCTCTGCCCGCGAAGCCGAAGGGCAGAAGATCCGCATGCTGGACGACGGTGCCGACGACTATCTGGTCAAGCCATTCGGCATTGGAGAATTGCTGGCGCGCATGCGTGTGGCGCTGCGTCGCCGTGGCCACTTCAGCGAGCCTGCGCTGCTGCACTACCAGCACGGCCCGCTGGAGGTGGACCTCAGAGCCCGGCGGGTGCGCCTGGACCACCAGGATGTGCACCTCACGCCCACCGAATACGCCCTGCTGGCCAGGCTGGTGCGGCAGGCGGGCCAGGTGGTCACGCACCGCCAGCTGCTCACCGACGTCTGGGGCCCGGAGCACACCGAGCAGACCCATTACCTGCGCCTGTACATGGGCCAGCTGCGCGCCAAGCTCGAACACAACAGCGCCGACCCCCAGCACCTGCTGACCGACCCGGGGGTCGGCTATCGCCTGGCGGAGCCGGATGCCAGCGATTGAAAGGGCGCAGGGACTTATGCGTTGCTGATGCGCTGCAAGGCATCGTGGCCACCTTGTTCAGCCACGGAAACCTCATGCAAACCCCAGAGACAGCAACGCCGCGCACCTCAGCCTCTCAAGGCGCGGGCCGACAGGGACTCGGCGCACTCACGTTAGCGGCTATCGGTGTCGTCTATGGTGACATCGGCACGAGCCCGCTTTACACCGTCAAGGAAATCTTCGCTCCACACACGGGCGTGCCGCTGGATGCGCCGCATCTGATCGGGGCCGTCTCGACCATTTTCTGGGCGTTGATGCTGGTGGTGACCCTGAAGTACGTCATCCTCATCCTGCGTGCCGACAACCATGGCGAAGGCGGTGGGTTGGCCCTGACGGCGCTGGCTGCACGCGCGGTGGAGGATCGCCCGGCCTTGCGCCGCGGTCTGCTGCTGCTGGGCGTGTTTGGCGCCACGCTGTTCTACGGCGACAGTCTGATCACCCCCGCCATCTCGGTGCTCGGGGCCATGGAGGGGCTGGAGGTGCTGACCCCCGCACTCAAGCCGTACGTGGTGCCCGCCAGCGTGGCCATCCTGATCGGCCTGTTTCTGGTGCAACGATTCGGGACAGCGGTGGTGGGGCGCTTCTTTGGCCCCATCATCGTGCTGTGGTTCAGCGTGCTGGGGGGCGTGGGGCTGTGGCACATCGCACAGCAGCCCGCGATCCTGGCCGCGCTGAATCCGCTGCACGCATGGGACTTTCTGTCTGCGCGCGGCTGGCACATGTTTGTGGCGGTGGGGGCCATCGTGCTGGCCTTGACGGGCGCAGAAGCGCTGTACGCCGACATGGGGCACTTCGGGCGCAAGCCGATCCAGATCGCCTGGACCACCCTGGTGCTGCCAGGTCTGGCGCTGAACTACCTGGGGCAAGGGGCGTTGCTGATGGGCGATCCGTCCGCGATCCAGAATCCTTTCTATCGCCTGTTCCCCGAGGCGTGGCTACTGCCCGCACTGGTGCTGGCCACCATGGCTGCCATCATCGCGTCCCAGGCCGTCATCTCCGGTGCGTATTCCCTGACCAAGCAGGCGATGCAGATGGGGTTTCTTCCGCGCATGCGGGTGCACTACACCAGTGCCCGTGAGATGGGGCAGATCTACATGCCAGGGGTCAATTGGGCGCTGCTGGCTGGCGTGCTGGCGGTGGTGCTGTTCTTTGGCAGTTCGTCCGCCCTGGCCAGCGCCTACGGCATTGCCGTGACCCTGACGATGATGATCACCACCATGCTGACCTACTTTGTGGTGCGGGAAGGCTGGCGCATGCCCGCTCCCGTGGCCCTCGGAGCCACCGCATTCTTTCTGTTCATCGATGCGCTGCTGGTGGCGGGTTGCGCAATCAAGTTCATGGATGGCGGCTGGTTCCCGCTCACGCTGGGCCTGGTGCTGTTTGTGCTGATGAGCACGTGGCGGCGCGGCCGCGAGCTGGTGATGGCCAGCATCCGCCGCGAGGGCGTGTCCTTGCAGGAGTTCATCGATCAACTCGACCCCCGCAGCGTGAACCGGGCCGAGCGTACCGCCATCTATGCCGTAGCAGACCCGCAAACGGTGCCCCAGGCGCTTTTGCACAACCTCAAGCACAACCAGGTGCTGCACGCACGCAACGTGATCCTGACGGTGCGTTTTCAGGACGTCCCCTGGGTGCCCATGGACCGACGGGTGGTTGTGCATGCGCTGGGCCGTGGCTTCTGGCGGGTGGAGGTGAACTATGGGTTCATGAACACGCCCGATGTGCCCAAGGCCCTGGAGCTGACGGCTTCACACGGGTTGGCCGTATCGCTGTTCGAAAGCAGTTTCTTTTTGAGCCGCGAAACCGTGGTGCCTTCGCCCGGTGGAGGCATGGCCCGCTGGCGCGAAAAGCTGTTTGCCACCATGAGCCAAAACGCCGGCGGGGTGGTGGAGTTCTTTCGTTTGCCCAGCAATGCGGTGGTGGAACTGGGCACACGGGTCTCCATCTGACGCTCCGCAGGCGCTGCCTGGCGGCCGCATCCCGGCATGGGCCCTCCAAGGTCAAGCCTCGCAAGGTCGGCAGGCGGTACGGGGTGACTTGATGCCAAATAGGCCTGTAGCCCAGCATATTCAAGCACGACAAGCTATCAAAAATGTAGCAATTGACGGCGCCTGGCGGACAGGGGTGGCGGGTGCGATGGTCGCAGATGGGCCATGCGCAGGGCAGCGCCTGCAGGCCGCCAACGGCCCGACGCCGAGGGGTGGCCGACTGTGCGAACCGGCTGTTCCCTGGCGTGCGGCCCAGGCCCGTGCCGCGGCAGAGGCCAGACCTGGGTCAAGGCTGCGGCCGAAAGTCCTTGCAGCCCAGTGCGGTGCGTCGCTACGATGGACTCGGCCACTGTCTGGCTTGGCCGTACGCCCGCCCCATCCTATGCAGCTTCAGCCCTCTCCCACGCTCCAGGCGGTGTTCCAGCACGTGCCCGATGCGGTGTTCCTCATCGATCCCAGCACCTCGCTCATCCTCGACTGCAATGAGGCCGCCCTGGCGCAGGTGGGGCTGACGCGCGACGAGATCGTCCAGCACTCGGTGCTGAGTCTGCAAAAGGACGTGGTGGGGCCCGAACAGTGGGCCAGCATCGCGCAGGCCATTCGCGATGCGCCCGGCTACTACTTTCTCGGGCGGCATCGGCACAGTGGCGGGGGCGAGGTGCCGGTGGAGGTGCACACCAGCTGCTTTGCGCACGAGGGCCGGGAGCTGTTTCTGTCGGTGGCGCGCGATATCACGCAGCGCGTGGCGCTGGAGCAGGAGCAGGCCGCGCGCGATGTGCAGCTGCGCTACGCGCTCACCGATGCCACCGACGGCCTCTGGGACTGGAACCTGCCCACCGGCGAGGTGTTTTTCAGCCCGCAGCTCAAGCGCATGCTGGGCTATGGCCCCCACGAGATGGCGCCGCACCTGAACACCTGGGTGGACAACGTGCACCCCGACGACACCGCCTGGGTGCAACGGGTGCTGCACGAGCATCTGGACGGCCTGCGCGAGCGCTACGACGTGGAATACCGGCTGCGCAACCGCAATGGCCACTACATCTGGGTGCACGACCGCGGCCGCGTGTGCGACCGCGACCCGCAGGGCCAGCCCACGCGCATGGTCGGCATGGTCGAGAACATCACCGACCGCAAGAACGCCGAACTCGCGCTGCAGGACATCGCATCGCACGATGTACTGACCGGCCTGCTCAACCGCCGCGAATGCGAGCGCGTGCTGCACCAGCAACTGGAGCTGTGCCGCCGCCTGCAGGTGCCCATGGGCCTGTGCCTGTTCGACCTGGACCACTTCAAGGAGGTCAACGACCGCTTCGGCCACAAGGTGGGTGACGAGGTGCTGCGCGAAGTGGCGCGCGTGGTCAAGTCGCAGGTGCGCAGCACCGACCATGTGTTTCGCTGGGGCGGTGAGGAATTCCTCATGGTCTGCGCCGACATCGGCCTGCACCACTTGGTATTGCTGGCCGACCAGCTGCGCCGCACGCTTGAGCAGACCGTCTGGCCCGACCTCGACTCCTTGGGTCGCGTGACCTCAAGCTTCGGCGTGGCCGTGTACCCCGACCATGGCCTGAGCGTGGAAGAGCTGTTCATGTCGGCCGACTCGGCGCTGTATCGCGCCAAGGCCAACGGCCGCAACCGTGTGGAGTGCGCCGCGCCGCTGTACCCCCTGCAAATGCCGCCGATGACGGCGGCCCCTGCTTTCTAAACGCCCCACGCCCCGCGATGCGTGGCTGTCAGGGCCGTGGCGTGAGCCCGAGAAAGTGGTCGAGCATGTGGAAATGGTCTTCAAAGAACTCCGCTTCGCGTCCCGCCAGCGCAGCCAGTGGCACCCACTGGGCATCGCGCGCATCGTCGTCGGCCTGCACGGCGGGCAGCGCCATGTCGCCCAGGTCGATGTAGTGGGCGTGCGTGATGGTGCGCCCGCGCTGGCTGCGGTCGGGGTGGTCAAACACTTTCACGTCGCGCAGGCCAGCCCGCAACTGCGCTTCGGGCACGGCGCAATGGGTCTCTTCGCGCAACTCGCGCACGCACGACTGCCACAGCGTTTCGCGTTGTTCGATAAAGCCTCCGGGCACGGCCAGCAAGCCCTCGCCCGGCGGATGGCCGCGCCGGATCAGCAGCACATGGTCCTGGCAGCGCAGCACGGCGTCCACGGTGACAAACACCGGCGGGTACGGGGCCTGCGACCAGGCCTCGCGCGCAGTGCGCAGGGCCTGCCATTCAGTGCACAGCCGCACATAAGCGCCGCGGCTGTCGGGCGCGTGGGCAAAGGACTGTAAAAACGCCCAGGTGCTTTCGGGCATCTGCGGGCGCCAGGGGGCCAGCGCGGCCTCCAGCCCATCGGGCGGGGCGCCCAGGTAGGCCTCCCGGATGCCGGTGGCGTCTGTGCTGCCCTGGCGCGGCAGGGCCAGCAGCGCCCAGCCGGGAAAGCGGTCCAGGTAACTGCTCGTGGCGTCCTTGAAGTGCCCAACCAGGGCCACGCGGGCCCCGGGCGGCACACAGCCGGCCACTTGCCGCCGCACCGCCTGCACCCAGACGGATTCGTTGTAGTAGTCGCGCACCGGCAGCACTTTCAGGCGCTGCTGCACTGCATCCGGCAGCGCGCCGCGCAGCATGGCCTCGCGCTCCTGCCAAGTAAAGGGGTTCTTGGGCGAGCGGGCCTGCCAGGCCGACCCCATGACGACGATGACCTGCGGGGCGTGGTCCAGGGCGTGTTGCAACAGGGCCACATGGCCGTGGTGCACGGGCTCAAAGCGCCCGATCAGGATGGCGGTGTCGAACATGGCAGAGGTGGCGCACGATGGCCATCACAACAGAAACGGTGGCTGCGATTGTGCGCGAGGCCTCGCGTCCGGGTACGCAGCGCGGGCCGCTTTTTGCTGGACGACCGTGGGCAAATCTGGCACAAAGCCGGGCGCTACCCGCGGTGTGGTGGCACATCACAACCACGGAGCGAGAGGGGCCGATGTCATTGCGGATCAAGTTCAACCTGGTGCTGGCGGCCGTGCTGCTACTGGCTGCGGCCGGAGCCGGCTGGTATGTGCACCGGTTTCTGGAAGAAACCGCCATCGAGGAGGTGCGCCACAACTCCCAGGTGATGATGCACACGGCCATGGCAATTCGCGACTACACGACCGAGTCCGTCAAGCCCCACCTGGACCCGATGCTGGCAGAGCGCTTTTTGCCGCAGACTGTGCCGGCCTACGCCGCCACCGAAACGCTGCGCCGCCTGCAGGCGCGCTTTCCGGGCTACGAGTACAAGGAGGCGGTGCTCAACCCGACGAACCCCCGCGACAAGGCCAACGAATGGGAAGAGAAGGTTGTGCAGGGCTTCCGGGAGGGCCGCACGCCGCTGCAGCAAGAGGTGTCGGGCGTGGTAGGCGAAGGCGTGCACCGCGCGATGTACGTGGCCCGGCCCATCACGATCAAGCAGCAGCAATGCCTGGCCTGTCACAGCACTCCCGACATCGCACCGCCCAGCATGCTGCAGGTGTACGGCGACAAAAACGGCTTCGGCTGGAAGCTCAACGAAACCGTGGGCATCCAGGTGGTGAAGGTGCCGATGTTCTACCCGCTTGAAAAGGCGCGGCAGACCTTCTACACCGTGATGGGGGCGCTTCTGGCGAGCTTTCTGCTGCTGTTCGCGGTGCTGAACCTGTCGCTGTCGTCGCTGGTGATCGAGCCCATGGCGCGTCTGAATCGCAAGCTCGAAGACCTGGCCACCAAGGACTTCCTCACCGATCTGGTGAACCGCCGCCGGTTCTTTGAGCGGCTGGAATCCGAGATGGCCGAGACCCGCATCCGCAAGGGGCATCTGTCGGTGGTGATCTTCGACATCGACTTCTTCAAGCGCATCAACGACACGTTCGGGCACGACTCGGGCGATGTCGTGCTCAAGAAGACAGCGCTGCGCGTGCGGGAGCTGCTGCGCTCTTCGGACTGCGCGGCCCGCTTTGGCGGCGAGGAGTTCATCCTGCTGCTCAAGGAAACGCCTGTGGAAGCCGCCATGGCCATTGCCGAGGCGGTACGCGCCCGCATTGCCGGCACGCCGTTCGACGCGGTGGGCCATGTCAGCGCAAGTTTTGGCGTCGCCACCTGGAACCACGAGGAAGACAGCCACGCGCTGATCAAGCGCGCCGACACCGCGCTCTACCAGGCCAAGGCCAGCGGCCGCAACTGCGTGGTGCGGGCGCAGGACGCAGCCTGAACCGCCGCTGCATGCGCTGGGGGTGGCGGCAGCAGAACGCTGCCCCAGCAGGCAGCGTCGAAGCGCCACAGCACCGTACAAAGCGGCGGCGCGCCGAGAACGGCAGTGCCCGGCGCAGGCAGCTTGCTGGCGGGCCGTGCCCCTGCTTATGGCACTCACCGGCACCTTCCTGGGCGGTGTGCCCGGTGCCCGCCCCATGCGCGAGCGTGGCCTTCACAGGCCGGCTGCTGCACGCGGTGCAGCAGCCTTGTCCGTACCGTGGTCTTCGCTCACATCGCGGGCGCGATATGAACCACGCCCGAAGACCGATACCGCGCTGTCTGCGCGGCGGGCTTACAGCCCGGCTGCTGCCCGCAGGGCCGCAGCTTTATCGGTCTTCTCCCAGGTGAACTCGGGTTCTTCGCGGCCGAAGTGGCCGTAGGCTGCGGTCTTGCTGTAGATCGGGCGCAGCAGGTCCAGCATCTGAATGATGCCCTTGGGGCGCAGGTCGAAATGCGAGCGCACCAGTGCGGCGATCTGCTCGTCGGGGATCACGCCCGTGCCTTCGGTGTACACCGTGATGTTCATGGGCTCGGCCACACCGATGGCGTAGGCCACCTGGATCTGGCACTGGCGCGCCAGGCCTGCCGCCACGATGTTCTTGGCCACGTAGCGCGCAGCGTAGGCGGCGCTGCGGTCCACCTTCGTCGGGTCTTTGCCGCTGAACGCGCCGCCGCCATGCGGGCAGGCGCCACCATAGGTGTCCACAATGATCTTGCGGCCCGTCAGACCGCAGTCGCCCTGCGGGCCGCCAATCACGAAGCGGCCCGTGGGGTTGATCAGGTAGCGCGTGTTCTGCAGCCACTCCTTGGGCAGCACCGGCTTGATGATTTCCTCGATGCAGGCCTCGTAAAAGCTGGCCTTCATCTTGGTGGCCGTCTCGCTTTGGTCGGGGCTGTGCTGGGTGGAGAGCACCACGGTGTCGATGCTGTGCGGCTTGCCGTCCACGTAGCGCATCGTGATCTGGCTCTTGGCGTCCGGGCGCAGGAAGGGCAGGCGGCCGTCCTTGCGCAGCTGGGCCTGGCGCTCGACCACGCGGTGGGCGTAGTAGATGGGCGCGGGCATGAGCTCGGGCGTTTCGTCACAGGCGTAGCCGAACATCAGGCCCTGGTCGCCCGCGCCGATGTTCAGGTAGTCGTCGCTCGCGTGGTCCACGCCCTGGGCGATGTCGTTGGACTGCTTGTCGTAGGCCACAAGCACCGCGCAGCCTTTGTAGTCAATGCCGTATTCGGTGTTGTCGTAGCCGATGCGCTTGATGGTGTCGCGCGCGACCTGGATGTAGTCCACGTGCGCGTTGGTGGTGATTTCACCGGCCAGCACAACGAGACCGGTGTTGGTCAGTGTCTCGGCGGCCACGCGCGAGCGTGGGTCCTGGGCAAAGATTGCGTCGAGGATGGCGTCCGAGATCTGGTCGGCCACCTTGTCGGGGTGGCCTTCGGACACCGATTCGGACGTGAAGAGAAAGTCGTTCGCCATTTGAATAAACTCCTGTGTTCCGGCATTTGGGGCGCCGCCCTGACTCGGTAGGAGCTTTGGCGAACGCTTTAGCAGTTTTATTTACCGTCGCCCTGCAAGTTGCTCAGTTAACTCAGCGACGCTTTCATTTTAATGCCAGTCCTCTTCCGTCTCTTGTCCCGCTGCCCGTTGGGGTTGCTCCACGCCCTGGGTGCGCTGCTGGGTTGGGTGGTGTTCGCGGTCTCGGGGGTGTACCGCCGCCGCTTTCTGGCCAATGCCCGGCAGGCGGGCTACCGCTTTGGCGCGGTGGCGGCAGCCGTTGGGCACGCCGGGCGCATGGCGGCCGAGCTGCCGCGCCTGTGGCTGGGTGCGCCCGTTCCGTGCCGCATCCGGAACGCAGAGGCCATTGAGCCTGTGTACGAGCGCGGCCAGGGTGTGCTGTACCTCACGCCGCACCTGGGCTGCTTTGAGATGTCGGCTCAGGGCATCGCGCGCCAATGGGGCGAGCGCCGGGGGCCGATCACGGTGCTGTACCGGCCGGCGCGTCAGGCCTGGCTGGCCGACCTCATGCGCACGGCGCGCAACCGCCCGGGCATGCTGGCGGTGCCCACCAATCTCATGGGCGTGCGCCAGATGATCAAGGCCCTGCGCCGCGGCGAGGCCGTGGGGCTGCTGCCCGACCAGGTGCCGCCGCAAGGGCAGGGCGTGTGGTCGTCGTTTTTTGGCCGCGAGGCCTACACGATGACACTGGCGGCCCGACTGGCCTTGCAGACCGGCGCAGCCGTGGTGCTGGTGCGCTGCGAGCGCCTGCCCCGGGGCCAGGGCTACGAGTTGCACATGCGCGCGCTGGACGAGCCGCTGGCGGCCGACCTGGACGCCGCCGTGCACCAGATCAATGCCGCCATGGAGTCGCTGATCCGCGAATGCCCGGACCAGTACCTGTGGGGCTACGCGCGCTACAAGCAGCCGCGCGACGAAATGCCGATGCAGGAGCAGGCGGTATGACGGGGCGGCTTGGCGTGTGGTTCATGGGCGTGCTGGCGCGCTTGCCGCTGCCCGTGCTGCGCGCACTGGGTTGGCTGATCGGCGAAGTGCTGTTTGTGCTGGCTGCGCCACGCCGCCGCGTGACCTTGCGCAATCTGGCGCTGTGCTATCCGCAGGTGCCCGAGGCGCAGCGCCGCCGCTGGGCGCGCCAGAGCTTCGTCGCGTTTTGCCAGACCTGGCTGGACCGCAGCTGGCTCTGGAAGGCTCCGGCCGAGGTGGTGCTGTCGCGGGTGAAGCTGCAAGGGGCGCTGCACGAGCTCGACGGCGATACGCCGACCATTATTTTTGCGCCGCATTTCTACGGCATGGACGCCGGCGGCTCGGCGCTTACGCTGCACACCGATCGGGCCTTCACCTCGATCTTTGCCACCCAGCCCGACCCGGCGGTGGATGCGTGGATCCGCGCGGGCCGCCAGCGCTTTGGCAACGTGCGCATGCTCAACCGTGGCGATGGCGTCAAACCCATCCTGAGCGGGCTGCGCCAGGGCGGGCTGCTGTACCTGCTGCCCGACATGGACTTCGGCCCGGCGGATTCGCTGTTTGTGCCGTTTTACGGCCACCAGGCGGCCACCGTGCCTTCGCTGTCCCGCTTTGCGCGGCTGGGGCGGGCCAAGGTGATCACCATGGTCACGCGCATCACGCCCACGGGCTACGTGGCCGAGATCTCGCCCGCCTGGGCCGACTATCCGACCGACGACGTGGTGGCCGACACCGCGCGCATGAACGCTGAGCTGCAGCGCGAGATCGACGTGGACCCGGGCCAGTACTACTGGGTGCACAAGCGTTTCAAGACCCGCCCGTCCGGCGAACCCTCGCCCTACGCCTGAGGCTGCGCCTGCGTGCGGCGCCGGGGCGTTTCAAGCCAAATTGACTGCTCGTGCTTGAAAATCAAGCACGAGCAGCTATTAAATTAATAGCGTCATTGGCCCTGGAGAAAGCGGCCGATCTCGTACGCAATGCGCTCGGGCTCTTCGTGCACGATCCAGTGCGAGGCGCCGGGCACCGGGCGCACCTGCAACTGCGGGATCCAGTTGTCCAGGCCTTGCAGCAGTCCGGGCCGAAGCGCCGGGTCGTCCATGCCCCAGACCACCAGCGTCGGCACCTGCACGGTGAGCATGCTGTCCGGCAGGCTCACGGCCTGGGCGGCCGGGTCGCCGTCGCGCGGCGGGCGCAGCGGGCTGGCGCGGTAGTAGTGGCAGGGGCCGGTCAGGCCCTGCTGCCACACGGCGCGGTACTGCGCGCGCACCGCCGGGGTCAGCCAGGCCGGAGGCTCGCCCGCCGGGTTGTCGAAAAAGCCGAACAGCCGCCGGAAGTCGTCCTCGGCCAGGAGGGCTTCGGCGTCGGGGCGGCAAAGAAAATGCATGTACTGGCTGGCCGCCTGCTGGGCCGGGTCGGACTGCAGCTCGCGCAAAAACGTGCCCGGATGCGGCGAGTTGACGATGGCCAGGCGCGCCATGCGTGCGGGCTGCTGGTTGGCGAAGTTCCAGGCCACGGCGCCGCCCCAGTCGTGCGCCACCAGGCAGGCCAGCGGCTGCTGGGGGCTGAGCGCATCGGCCAGCGCGGCCAGGTCTTGCACCAGGTGCTTGGCGCGGTAGGCCTCCACCGCCGCGGGCTTGGACGAGGGACCAAAACCCCGCAGGTAGGGGGCCACGCAGTGGTAGCCGCCGTGTTCAGGGCGCGCAAAGTGCAGCAGCAACTCGTCCCAGATGAACGCGCCTTCCGGGAAGCCGTGCAGGAACAGCATCACCGGCCGACCGGGCAGGCCCGCGGTGCGGCAGGCCAGGTCGATGCCGTGGGGCAGGGAGACAACGCGCTCTTCGATGGTCACGGGGGCACTCCAGGGTGCGGCCCGGTGCGCGGGGTGCGCCGGTCAGCCGCGGGCTTCGGGGGGCGGCGCTTCGGCCGCCGGGGCCGCGGGCGCATCCGGTGATTCGCTGCCCGCAGGCTCGGCCGCAGGCGGCTGCACCGGATGCGACCACTGCCACAGCAGCTGCGCCACGTCTTCCACGCCCTGTTTCTTCAGGGCCGAGAACATCTTCACCTCGCCCCCGCCGGCCTGCAGTCGCGTAATCGACAGCACCTTGGCCTGCTCCGAGCGCGTGAGTTTGTCGGCCTTGGTGAGCAGCACCAGGAATTTGAGCCCCTGCTCCACGCGGGGGCGGATGACTTCGAGCAGGGCTTCGTCCAGCTCGGTCAGGCCCAGGCGCGGGTCGCACAGCAGCACGATGCCCGTCAGGCTTTCGCGGCTGACGAGGTAATTCACCATCACCTGCTGCCAGCGCTGCTTGTCGGTGCGCGACACGGCCGCGTAGCCGTAGCCCGGCAGGTCGGCCAGCACCGCGTCGGTCACGCCCTGCTTGCCCAGCGAGAACAGGTTGATGTGCTGGGTACGCCCGGGCTTTTTGGAGGCAAAGGCCAGCTGCTTTTGCTGGGTAAGCGTGTTGATGCAGGTGGATTTGCCCGCATTGGAGCGGCCCACGAACGCAATCTCCGGCACCGTGATGGGCGGCAGGTGGTGCAGCTGGGCCGCGGTGGTCAGAAAGCGCGCCGTGTGCATCCAGCCGAGGGCCGTGCGGCCGTCCGGCACAGAGGGAAGCGCGCCGGCCGCGGCCGTGCTGGGGGAAGTCGTCATGGGGAATTGGGTGCAGAGGGAGCGTCATTGTAGAATCGCGAGGTTTTGCGCACCTCAACCTGACCCACGATATGAAGTTGCTCGCCCCTCTGCTGATGGCTGCCGCGCTGGCAGCGCCCGCTTTCCCGGCTTTCTCCGCAGGTGCGGCGCCCACCGTGGCCAAGCCCGACCTGGCCAAGGGCGAGGCAGCCTACACCGCCATGTGTGCGGCCTGCCATGGCGCCGATGGCAATTCGTCCATCGTGGCCAACCCCAAGCTCGCGGCCCAGCACCCCGAGTACCTGGTCAAGCAGCTGCAGGAATTCAAGTCCGGCAAGCGCAACAACGCGGTCATGAAGGGCTTTGCTGCCGGTCTGTCGGACGCCGACATGCGCAACATCTCGTACTGGCTGGCCTCCAAGCAGATCAAGCCGGGCTTCGCCAAGGACAAGGCCCTGGTGTCGCTGGGTGAGCGCATCTACCGCGGCGGCATCGCAGACCGCCAGATTGCCGCCTGCGCGGGCTGCCACAGCCCCAACGGCGCCGGCATTCCGGCACAGTACCCGCGCCTGGGAGGCCAGCACGCCGATTACACCGAAGCCCAGCTCAAGATGTTCCGCGACGGCAGCCGCGGCAACAACCTGCAGATGACGCAAGTGGCGGCCAAGCTGAACGACCGCGAAATCAAGGCCGTTTCCGACTACATCGCCGGCCTGCGCTGATCGGCCCTTGCCGCGACGGAGGCCCGGGAGGCACTCCGCACGGAACCAACCGCCAATAATCATTCCTAACGGGCGGGTCCATCGAAACGATGGTCCCGCCCTTTTTCTTGCTCGCTTTTGAGCCTTTTGTTTCTGTCATGTCTGACTCCACCCAAGGCGTTCGCATCCAGTCCGGCTCCCAGGCCCTGCGCTCTGGGATCGAGCTGCTGTCCTCGATGCGCTTCGCGATCTCGCTGCTCACGGTGATCTGCATCGCTTCGGTGATTGGCACCGTGCTCAAGCAGCACGAACCCGCGGTCAACTACGTCAACCAGTTCGGGCCGTTCTGGGCCGAGCTGTTTGGTGCACTGCAACTCAATGCCGTGTACAGCGCCTGGTGGTTCCTGCTGATCCTCGCGTTCCTGGTGATCAGCACCTCCCTGTGCATTGCGCGCAACACGCCCAAGATCCTGGCCGACCTGCGCGTTTACAAGGAAAACATCCGCGAGCAGAGCCTCAAGGCCTTTCACCACAAGGCCGAGTCCGATCTGGGCGAAACGCCCGAGGTCGCGGCACGGCGCATTGGCGGTTTGCTGGCGTCGGGCGGATGGAAGGTGCGCCTGCAGCAGCGCGATACCGCGGCGGGCCCGGGCACAGGCTGGATGGTGGCGGCCAAGGCCGGTGCGGCCAACAAACTCGGTTACATCGCTGCGCACAGCGCCATCGTGCTGGTGTGCGTGGGCGGGCTGCTCGACGGCGACCTGATCGTGCGCGCCCAGATGTGGTTTGGTGGCAAAGAGACCTACAACGGCGGCGGTCTGATCGCCGACGTGCCGGCGCAGCACCGCCTGTCGGACCGCAATCCGACCTTCCGCGGCAACCTGCTGGTGGCCGAAGGCACGCAGTCGGGCACGGCCATCCTCAACCAGTCGGACGGCATCTTGCTGCAGGAGCTGCCGTTTTCCATCGAGCTCAAGAAGTTCATCGTGGAGCACTACTCCACGGGCATGCCCAAGCTGTTTGCCAGTGAAATCATCATCCACGACCGCCACACCGGCGAGAAGATTCCCGCGCGCGTGGAGGTGAACCACCCGGCCAGCCACCGCGGCATCGAGATCTACCAGTCGAGCTTTGACGACGGCGGCTCTCTGCTCAAGCTGCGGGCGGTGCCCATGAAAACCGGTGGCAAGGGCTTTGAAGTCGAGGGCACCGTCGGTGGCTCTACGCAGCTCACCAACGGGCTGGGCGACGAGACGCTCACGCTCGAATTCACCGGCCTGCGCACCATCAACGTTGAAAACTTTGCTGACGTGCGCGGGCCGTCGGCCACAGACGTGCGCTCGGTCGATCTGCGCAGCTCGGTGGAGGCCCGCCTGGGTGCCGCCAACAAAACCGTGACCAAGAAGGAGCTGCGCAACGTGGGCCCGAGCGTGACCTACAAGCTGCGCGACCCCGCTGGCCAGGCCCGCGAGTACCACAACTACATGCTGCCGGTGGACATGGGCGATGGCGTGCCCGTGTTCTTGCTGGGCGTGCGTGAGACACCCTCCGAGCCCTTCCGCTACCTGCGCATTCCGGCTGACGAACAGGCCAGCAAAGAGGGCTTCCTGCGCCTGCGCGCGGCCTTGTCGGACCCGGCAGCGCGCGAGCAGGCCGTGCGCCGCTATGTGCGCCAGGCCATCGAAGCCGACCGGCCCGACCTGTCGGAGCCGCTGTTCCAGTCGGCGCTGCGTGCGCTCACGCTGTTTGCCGTGGGGTCGGGCGACGGCCAGGGCGCGCCGGGCGGCTTGCAGGCAATTTCCGACTTCATGGAGGCGAATGTGCCGGCCGAAGAGCGCTCGCGTGCTGGCGAGGTGCTGGTGCGCATCCTCAACGGTTCGCTGTTCGAACTGGTGCAGCTCACGCGCGAGCGGGCCGGCCTGGCGCCGCTTGAGCAGACCGACCAGACGCGCGCGTTCATGACCCAGGCCGTGCTCTCGCTCAGCGATGTGCAGGCCTATCCCGCGCCCGTGGCGTTTGAGTTGCGCGACTTCACCCAGGTGCAGGCCAGCGTGTTCCAGGTGGCCCGTGCGCCCGGAAAGAACGTCGTCTATCTGGGGTGTTTCTTGCTGATCGTCGGCATTTTTGCCATGCTCTATGTGCGTGAACGCCGCGTCTGGGTGTGGTTGACCCCCCAGGGTGCGCAGGCGCACGCCACCATGGCCCTTTCCACCAACCGCAAGACCCTGGACGGCGACCAGGAGTTTGTGCGGCTTGCGGACAAACTGATCGGGGCCACCCCCCAACGAGGCAGCAACGCATGAACACCGCCACCCAGACTCTTTCCCTCAACGAGGGCTATTTCGCGCGCCGCAATGCCACCGACTGGCTGTTTGCCCTGGCCTTGCTGCTGGGCGGCGGCTTTGCGCTGCAGCGCTACGGCATGCACATGGACGTGTACGAGAAGTCCATCCTTGTCGGTACCGTCCCCACCCTCATCTGGCTGGGCTGGTTCTGGCGGCCGCTGCGCATGCTGATGGCCGTGGTGGCTGTGTGCTCGCTGGGCGCCATCGGCCTGTACCAGCAGGACGGCGCAGGCCAGCTGGCGCGTGCCGACAGCGTATTCCTGCTCAAATACTTCCTGTCCAGCCAGTCGGCCATCCTGTGGATGAGCATGCTGTTCTTCATGAGCACCGTGTTCTACTGGATCGGCATCTTCTCGCGCGGCGAGGGCCAGACCATGGGTTCTCTGGGCGCACGCATCGCGTGGGTGGCCACCGCCATGGCGCTGATTGGCACCATGGTGCGCTGGTACGAAAGCTACCTGATCGGCCCGGACATCGGCCACATTCCGGTGAGCAACCTGTACGAAGTGTTCGTGCTGTTCTGCTGGATGACGGCGCTGTTCTACCTGTACTACGAAGAGCAATACGCCACGCGCGCACTCGGCGGCTTCGTGATGCTGGTGGTGAGCGCGGCCGTGGGCTTTCTGCTCTGGTACACCGTGGTGCGCGAAGCCCACGAGATCCAGCCGCTGGTGCCCGCCCTCAAGAGCTGGTGGATGAAGCTGCATGTGCCCGCCAATTTCATTGGCTACGGCACGTTCGCGCTCGCTGCCATGGTGGCCTTTGCCTACCTGATCAAGTTGCAGGCCAGTGAAACGCGCTGGTACAAGCTTGCGCCGCTGTGGCTGCTGGGCGTGGTGCTGTGCTTCGAGCCCATCGTGTTCCGCCAGGGCGCAGGCGAGGCGCGCAGCGACTACTGGATGGTCTATTTCGGCGTGTCCGCACTCATCGTGGCGGGCATCCTGCTGGGCCGCAAGCGCATTGCCGCGCGTCTGCCCTCGTTCGAGATCCTCGACGACGTGATGTACAAGTCCATCGCCGTGGGTTTTGCATTCTTCACCATCGCCACGGTGCTGGGCGCGCTTTGGGCGGCTGAGGCCTGGGGCGGCTACTGGAGCTGGGACCCGAAGGAAACCTGGGCGCTGATTGTGTGGTTGAACTACGCAGCCTGGCTGCACATGCGCCTGATGAAGGGGCTGCGCGGCGCGATTTCGGCCTGGTGGGCGCTGGTGGGCCTGGCGGTTACCACCTTCGCCTTCCTGGGCGTGAACATGTTCCTGAGCGGCCTGCACAGCTACGGCTCGCTCTGATGACGCGCTGGCGGGTGCTTCGGGCGCCCGCCGTAGCCGTGCCACGCGGCCTGTGGCGGGCGCGGTTCTGGCAAGGCTTGCTCGGGCTTGCGCCAGCCCGACGGCAAAAATATCGCACCGGGTGTAACCTGTTCGTTCACGGAACGAATTAAGCGTCACGGGGATCGCATCCGCATCCTCTGCGACCTTTGCCGGAGACACCCATGCTCATTCCCAAGCGCGATACGGGCTTCCAACACCCCGTCCCTTCCGAGATCACACCGCGCGCGGTGTACGAACAGCGGCGCCAGATGCTGCGCCTCATGGCGGGCGGTGCTGCCGGCGCGGCCATGGCCTCCTGGGCCGCGCGCGATGCGCTGGCCGCCACCGCGCGCCCGGGCAAGCTGGCGGCGCTTGCGGCCACTCCGTCAACCCTGGCGGGTGCGCAAACGGTGGAAAAGCTCACCGGCTATCAGGACGCGACCACCTACAACAACTTCTATGAATTTGGCACTGACAA
This sequence comes from Acidovorax lacteus, assembly GCF_039540375.1. Classification (NCBI taxonomy): domain Bacteria; kingdom Pseudomonadati; phylum Pseudomonadota; class Betaproteobacteria; order Burkholderiales; family Comamonadaceae; genus Acidovorax; species Acidovorax lacteus. Next base: position 100,943 of record NZ_BAABEX010000009.1, on the reverse strand, counting down.
GGCCGATCCGGCGCGCAATGCCCACACGCTCAAGACCCAGCCCTGGACGGTGGAGGTCGAGGGCCTGGTGAAGAAGCCCGGCAAGTACGGCATCGAAGACCTGCTCAAGCTCAGCGCGCAGGAAGAGCGCATTTACCGCCTGCGCTGCGTGGAGGGCTGGTCGATGGTGATTCCGTGGATCGGCTACTCGCTGTCCGAGTTGCTCAAGCGCGTGGAGCCTCTTGGCAGTGCGCGGTATGTTGAGTTTGTGACGCTGGCCGACAAGACCATGATGCCCTACCTGGGCTCGCGCGTGATCGACTGGCCCTACACCGAAGGCCTGCGACTCGACGAGGCCATGCACCCGCTGACGATGCTGGCCTATGGCATGTACGGCGAAGTCATGCCCAACCAGAACGGCGCGCCGGTGCGCCTGGTGGTGCCCTGGAAGTACGGCTTCAAGAGTGCCAAGAGCATCGTGCGCATCCGTCTGACGGAGCGCGAACCGGCCACGGCCTGGGTCAAGGCCGCGCCGCAAGAGTACGGCTTCTATTCCAACGTCAATCCGACGGTGGACCACCCCCGCTGGAGCCAGGCCAACGAGCGCCGCATCGGCGAAGACGGGCTGTTTGCCAAGAAGCGCAAGACGCTGATGTTCAACGGCTACGAGCCGCAGGTGGCGTCGCTGTATGCGGGCATGGACCTGAAGAAGTTCTTCTGACATGGCCCGGCCCCAGGCCCCGCAGCGTGCGGCCCACGCGGGCTGGCGGCAGGCGTTGCTGCACCCGGCCGCCAAGCCCTTGGTCTGGCTGGTGTGGCTGGCCCCGGCGGCGTGGCTGGTGGCCGCCGCTGTGCTCGACCGCCTGGGCCCGAACCCGGCGGAGGCGCTGATCCGCGACACTGGCGACTGGGCCCTGCGCGCGTTGTGTGTGGCGCTGGCGGTCACGCCGCTGCGGGTGCTGACGCGCACACCGCAGCTGGCGCAGTACCGGCGGCTGCTGGGCCTGTTCGTGTTCTTTTATGCCAGCCTGCATCTGGCCTGCTACGCCACCTTCGACATGGGGCTGGACCTGGGCGAGTTGCTGCTCGACGTGGCCAAGCGCCCGTTCATTCTGGTGGGCATGCTGGCCTGGCTGCTGCTGGCGGCGCTGGCGGTCACGTCGCCGCGGCGCGTAGCCCGCGCCCTGGGGGGGCGGCGCTGGCAGGCGCTGCACCGCAGCGTATATGCCGTGGCGGTGCTGGCCGTGCTGCATTTCTTGTGGATGCGCGCAGGCAAAAACCTGGTGGGCGAGGTGGCGGTGTACGCCGCTGTGCTGGGCGGGCTGCTGGGCTGGCGGCTGTGGCAGCGCCTGCGGCCTCCCAGGATGGTCGCTTAGGGCTGTTTGCTATGCTATTGATAGCGGCTCGTGCTTGGTTCTTAAGCACGAGCAAGCAATTTGACGCGTGTTTTCGGGACCAGTTCAGGCCCCCACAGCCCGCAGCGCGGGCCGCATCTGCCGTGTGACGGGGTCGATGTAGGCGGTGGGAAGCTGGTAGGCGCGGTCGTCGAACAGGTCGATGCCGCACATCAGGCTTTCGATCCAGTCGAAGAAGTCCTGGATGGCCGGCTTGCCCAGAATCGGCGCACCATGCTGCGGCACCAGCATCGCAATGTCGAGCTGGCGCGCCATGCGCACCCACAGCCGCAGGATCTTGTTCGACACCATGTAGCGGCGGTGAAACCCTTCCATACGCGGAATATGGGGCTTGAGGTCCGTGATGGGCTTCTGCGCTTCGGTGCCCGACATCAGCGACACCCCCAGGTCCCCGGTGAACAGGATGCGGCTGACCGGGTCGTAGAAATGGAAATTGCCTTCCGAGTGCATGAAGTGCGCGGGCAGCAGCACCAGCTCGTGCCGACCCAGGGGCAGGTGTCCGCCACTGTCGGGCACCCCGATCACACGGTTTTCTGTCTTGCCCACCTTGGTGAAGTGCGGCGCAAAGCGCTCCCACACGCGCGAGATCACGAGCGAGGCCTTGGTGCTGGTCATCCAGCGGTCGAGCGAAGCGATGATGTCTGGATCGGCGTGCGAAGCGATCAGGTACGAGAGCTTGTGTGGCGGGAAGTGCTTGGTCATGCCCATGAACAGCTCGTTGAACGCCAGATTGCCGCCCGGGTCGATGATGGCGCCCGTGTCGTCGTCCACGATCAGGAACTGGTTGGCCTGCACCGCCTGGCCGTCCTCCTCAATGAGGTCGGTGAACATCAGGCAGGCGTGGTTCTTGTCCCGGTAGAGTTCGATGGCCATGGCAGTACAGGTGCAGGGTGGAAAGGCACCGACTGTAGGTGGCGTTCACAGGCAGGAGCTTGATGGATATCAAGCTCTGCGCGCTCTGTGCAACCACGGAGCGGTTGTGGCTGCTTGGCCACGCTGCGGTGGGCGGTGCCGACCCGTTGCGGAACGCGGGCGGGCGCACCACGCACCTGCGGGGCGCCGGTTCTCTCCGGTACCGTGGGCTGGCTTCAGCGCGGCGCGCTGGCGGGGACCGCAGGTGTGGCTGGGGCGGGCGCGTTGCGTATGGGGTCCAGCGTCTGCGGCAGGGTGGCGCGTTGGGCCGCTTCGGGCCCTTGGGGCAGGTACAGCGGGCCCCGCTGGCCGCAGCCGCCCAAGGAGGCCCCCCCGGCAACGAGGATACCGGCCGTGACTAGAATTCGCGCAGCTTTGGACATGCCCGGATTCTAATGACCGACCTCGAATTCATGGATCTTGCCGAGCGCCTGCTGCGTGCCGTAGAGGCAGGCTGCGATGCGCTCAACGACGAGACCGACGCCGACATCGACAACCAGCGCACCGGGGGCATGGTCACGCTCACCTTTCCGAACCGCAGCCAGATCGTGATCAACCTGCAGCGCCCGCTGCACGAGGTGTGGATGGCGGCCAAGTCTGGCGGTTACCACTACCGTCATGTCGAGGGCACTTGGCGCGACACCAAGGGCGGTGATGAGTTCTTCGCCGCGCTCAGCCGTGCGGCCTCGGAGCAATCGGGACTGGACCTGCAGTTCCACCCCTGAGTCCGCCTGAAGCCGGCTGCCCATGCGGGCCCCTGCGTGTGCACAGAAGGGAGCCCCAACGGTACGCGTGTGGGGCCTGGGTGGGAGCAAAGGGCGGTCAGGCAGGCGCACCGGACGCCAGAGCGACCGATAGGCTCGTGGTGTCGTGTCCCGGTACAGCGGCGCGCTTCGGCGGCAGCTGGGCGTAAAGGCTTGGCGTCCGGTGCGCGTCCAGCGCCCTTGTCATGCAGCCCTAGCAACACGCTCCGCGTACGGCACACGGGCGCGTTGCGAAGCCTAGTTGCGGAACAGCTCCAGAATGCGGTTGCGTTCCTCGGCGGGCGGAGGTGCGGCGGGTGCCACCGCCGGTGCGGAGCCACCCGGGGCGCGTGCATCTTCCATGCCCAGGCTGGAGACGCCGCTGTTGCGCGCGTACTCCTCATAGAACCATTCGCCGCCGATGTTCACCACGCCTTCTGGCACGGGCTGTTCCATCACGGGCACGCCCTTGAGGGCTTTTTCCATGAACGAGATCCAGACCGGCAGGCTCAGACCGCCGCCCGTCTCGCGGCTGCCCAGGTTGCGCGGCGTGTCGTAGCCGATCCAGGTCACGGCCACCACAGTCGGGTGAAAACCGGCAAACCAGGCGTCCACGGAATCGTTGGTGGTGCCAGTCTTGCCGTACAGATCGGGGCGCTTGAGGGTGGCTTGCGCACGCGCGGCCGTACCCGAGCGGGTGATTTCCTGCAGCAGGCTGTTCATGACAAAAGCGTTGCGGGGCTCGATGGCGCGGGGTTGATCGGCCAGCACCGGGGGCGTGACTTCTGACAGCACCCGGCCCTTGTGATCCGTCACGCGGCTGATCAGCCAGGGGTTGATGCGGTGGCCACCATTGGCAAACACGGCGTACCCAGTCGCCATCTGCAGTGGCGTGACCGAGCCTGCGCCCAACGCCATGGTGAGGTACGCCGGGTGCTTTTCGGCTTCAAATCCGAAGCGCGTCACCCAGTCTTGCGCTGTCTTGGTGCCTACCGACTGCAGCACCCGGATGGACACCATGTTTTTGGATTTGGCCAGGGCCGTGCGCAGCGTCATCGGCCCGTCGAACTTTCCGTCGTAGTTTTTGGGTTCCCAGGGCTGGCCGCCGGTCACGCCCGCATCGAAGAACAGTGGCGCGTCGTTGACGAGCGTGGCTGGCGTGAACCCCTTTTCTAGTGCGGCCGAATAAATGAAGGGCTTGAAGCTCGATCCTGGTTGGCGCCAGGCCTGCGAGACGTGGTTGAACTTGTTCTTGTCGAAGTCGAAGCCACCCACCAGCGCACGGATGCCGCCAGTTCGAGGGTCGAGCGCCACAAATGCGCCTTCGACTTCCGGCAACTGGGTGATCTCCCAGGTGTTCTTGGGCGTGCGCACCACGCGGATCACCGCACCGCGGCGGATCCGGATATTGGGCGCAGCCTTTTCGCTCAGCCCGGACTGAGCGGGCTTGAGACCCTCTCCCGTGATCTCGACCGTGTCCCCGTTGCTTCGGGCCGCCAGAATGCGTTTGGGCGAGGCCTCCAGCACCACAGCAGCCATGACGTCACCGTTGTCAGGATGGTTGGCCAGCACGTCGTCGATCATTTCTTCCGCTTCAGCGGCGGCAGCCGGAAGCGTCACGAAGCGCTCTGGTCCGCGGTACTGCTGGCGCCTTTCGTAATCCATGATGCCTTTGCGCAGCGCGATGTAAGCGGCTTCCTGCTCGCCAGCATTCAGTGTGGTGTACACGTTCAGGCCGCGTGTATATGCTTCGCTGCCGTATTGGTTGAAGATGAGCTGGCGCGCCATTTCGGCCACGTACTCTGCGTGCACACGGCTGGTGTCCGGGCCGGTGCGGATCTTGAGCTCTTCCTTCTTGGCGGCCGCGGCCTGCTCGGCCGTAATGAAGCCGTTGTCCTCCATGCGGTCGATGATGTGCAGTTGCCGGATACGTGCGCGCTTGGGATTGCTGATGGGGTTGTAGGCCGAGGGCGCCTTGGGCAGGCCCGCGAGCATGGCTGCCTCGGCAATGCTGACGTTTTTAAGTGGTTTTCCAAAATAGGCTTCGGACGCGGCAGCAAATCCGTAAGCCCGATTACCCAGAAAAATCTGGTTCATGTAAATCTCAAGAATCTGGTCTTTCGTGAGCAGATGCTCGAGTTTGAATGTTAGTAATATTTCGTAAATTTTCCGGGTAAATGTTTTCTCTGAAGAGAGATACACATTGCGCGCCACCTGCATGGTGATGGTGGATGCGCCCTGGCTTTTCACCCGGCCCAGGTTGGCCAGCGCCGCGCGCACCATGCCCTTGTAGTCGACGCCTCCGTGCTGGAAGAAGCGCGCGTCCTCAATCGCTAGGACTGCGTCCTTCATGACCTGCGGTATCTCGTTGATCGGCGTCAGGTTTCGCCGCTCTTCCCCGAATTCACCCAGGAGTGCACCTTCGGACGAGTACACGCGCATAGGCAGCTTGGGCCGGTAGTCGGCCAGATCGGAGACATCGGGCAGGTTGGGATAGGCCACGGCCAAGGCCACGGCCACCGTTAGCAGCACGGCCAGAACCGCCGCAGTTCCAAGACCTACACCCCAAGCGACCAGGCGGATCATCCAGCGAAGCCACACGGGGCGCTGGCTCGACGTGGCGCCAGAGCGGTCGTCTGGGGAGGTTTTCTTGGGGGAAGAGGGGGCGCGCGACATACCGCTCCAGTGCTAGAGATTGGGCATTATAAAAATCCCTTGGGTTTGCCTCTCTTGCGCAGGTCTGACCCGGCGCATTTTCGGTCCGCAGCCCCTCATTCTGGCGTTTTGGGCAGGGGTTGGAGCCTCGCGGCTGCGTCTGCTTTTGACAACGCCTCGAGGCCTCGAAACGGCCAAATGTCTTTGCTGGAGAACACTCTTACTGATAGCATTCATGTGAAGTGTTAAGTTTTGTTGCGTCATTTAGGCAAGTTACAGGGGACCAATCTTGATCTCACTGGGGTCTTTGTTCAGTCGCCAGTCTCCTCCGCTCATCGGCATCGACATCAGTTCGTCCAGCGTCAAGCTGGTGGAACTCGGCCGGGACAAGGCGGGTGGCTTGGTTCTCGAGCGCTGTGCCATCGAGCCGCTGGAACGCGGCTGGATTACGGACGGCAACATCGAAAAGTTCGACGAGGTGGCCGAGGCGCTGCGGCGCGTGGTCAAGAAAAGCGGCACACGGACGAAAAACGTCGCGTTGGCGCTGCCGCCCTCGGCGGTGATCACGAAGCGGATCACGCTGCCCGGGGGACTCAGCGATCAGGAGCTGGAAGTCCAGGTCGAATCGGAAGCCAACCAGTACATCCCTTTTTCATTGGAAGAAGTGAGCCTGGACTTTTGTGTGATCGGTCCCAGCCGCAACGCTCCGGGGGATGTGGATGTTCTCATCGCCGCATCCCGGCGTGAAAAAGTGCAAGACCGCCAGGGGCTGGCAGAGGCTGCCGGACTCAAGCCGGTGATCGTAGACATTGAATCCAATGCCTCGCGCCTTGCCGCGGGGCGTCTGATCGATGCCTTGCCCAACAAGGGCGTGGACAGCATGGTCGCGCTGTTTGAAGTGGGCGCCCTGACCACCAGCATGCAGGTGATCCGCAACGAGGAAGTGCTTTATGACCGAGACCAAGCCTTCGGCGGTGCGCAGCGGACCCAGCTCATCGTGCGCCAATACTGTTTCTCGGTCGAAGAGGCTGAGAGCAAGAAGCGCAATGGCGATCTGCCGGAGGACTACCAATCGGCAGTGCTACGCCCGTTTGTGGACAGCATGGCCCAGGAAATCGGCCGAGCGCTGCAGTTTTTCTTCACCAGCACACCGCACAATCGCGTTGACCACATCATGCTGGCCGGCGGGTCGGCGCCGCTGCCCGGACTGACCGAGGCGGTGACCCAGCAGACAGGGTTTGCCTGCAGCACCCTCAACCCGTTTGACGGTATGGAGATCGGCAGTGCCGTGCGCATCAAGAAGATGGTGCGTGAGGCGCCGTCGTACCTGACCTCATGCGGACTCGCGATGCGGAGGTTTCTGCAGTGATCCTCATCAACCTACTTCCCCATCGTGAGGCGGCGCGAAAGCGCCGCCGTGAGGCGTTTCAAGCCACGATGTTTGCCTCTTTCCTGGGTGGTCTCTTGATCGCCGGGGCGATCTACTGGTGGTTCCAGATGATGATTGCCGACCAGCAGCAGCGCAATGCGTTCCTGCAGCAGGAGATCAAGGTGCTGGAGGGGCAGATCAAGGAAATTGCCTCCATCGAAGACGAAATTGCCGCGCTCAAGGCCCGCCAGAAGGCGGTAGAAGACCTGCAGGCCGACCGCAATCTGCCGGTCCATCTGCTCAACGAACTGGTCCAGAACCTGCCTGACGGCGTGTACATCACCAGCCTGCGCCAGACGGGCCAGTCTATTTCGATGCAGGGCATGGCCCAGTCGAACGAACGCATTTCGGAGATGTTGCGCAACCTGTCTTCCGGGTCGCCATGGTTCTCCAAGCCGGAGTTGGTCGAGATCGTTGCGAACAACGTGGCCCTGTCGCAACGTGACCAGCGTCGCGTGGCAGCCTTCAATTTGCGGTTCCAGTTGCTGCGGTCCAGCGAAGCCCAGAAGGCGCTGGACGCAGCCAGTGCGCCTGCCTCGGGACGATAAGCATGGCGAAGAAACCTTCCATCGATTTTCAGGCGCTGCAGCAGTTTTTGCAGCGTCAGTTCCGCAATCTGGACCCCAACGACCCATCGGTGTGGCCGGTGGTGCCGAAGGTGCTGCTGTGCGTGGCCATCACGGTTGGCGTGGCCACCGCAGCGTGGTTCGCGAAGCTCACGGACTATGAGGTCGAGCTTCAGGCTGAGCGTGCCCAGGAGGTTGCACTCAAAGAGGACTACCAGAAGAAGCTCGTCAAGGCTGTGAGCCTTGAGGCCCTCAAGAAGCAGCGTGAGCAGATTCAGCAGTACGTGATCCAGCTCGAGAAGCAGTTGCCCAGCAAGGCTGAGATGGCGGCGCTGCTGTCTGACATCAACCAGGCGGGTCTGGGGCGGAGTTTGCAGTTCGAATTGTTCCGTCCGGGGCAGGTGGTGGTGCGTGACTATTACGCAGAGTTGCCGATCACCGTGCGCGTGACAGGCAAGTACCACGACATCGGCTCCTTCGCCGCCGATGTTGCGCATCTGTCCCGAATCGTGACCATCAACAACATCTCGATCGTGCCGTCGGGCAAGGATCCCGCGACGCTGTCGATGGACGCGACGGCGCGGACGTTCCGCTATCTGGATCCAGAAGAGATCCAAGCGCAGAAGCAGGCGGGAGGTGCGAAGTGAATCGCAACGGTTTCTGGATCCTGTTGCCTGTGGCGCTCGCTCTGACTGGGTGTCTGTCCTCCGGTGACACCGACCTTCAGCAATGGATGTCCGAGCAGCGGGCGAATACCAAGCCGCGCGTGACTCCATTGAGCGAACCCAAGCAATTTAAGCCCCAGGCGTACACCGCCGAGGACGGGTTGGAGCCTTTCAATCAGCTCAAGTTGACCCAGGCGCTCAAGCGCGAGTCCGCGCAAGTCGCCACCAATGCGGCGCTTATTGCGCCCGAGATGAACCGCCGCAAGGAGCCTCTGGAGTCCTATCCACTGGACGCCATGAGCATGGTGGGCAGCCTGGACAAGGCTGGTTCGCCCACTGCCTTGCTCCGTGTGGACAACCTGATCTATCAGGTGCGGGTCGGAAACTATCTGGGGCCGAACTACGGCAAGATCACTCGGATCACCGAGACTTCGATTCAATTGCGTGAGATCGTGCAGGACGCCACCGGTGACTGGATTGAGCGCTCCGCTACGCTAGACCTGCAAGAGGGGAAGAGATGACAACATATAAAGGCTGGTTCGCTCGGCGCTGCCGCGTCGTTGCGGTGACATTGGCCGGAGCGCTGGTGTCCACCTGGAGTTTGGCCCAGGTCGCCATCGAGTCGGTGACCGGGGGATTGCAGGGCGGGGTGGAAGTCGTACGGATCGATTTGTCGCAAGCGTTGTCTGCGCCACCGACAGGTTTTGCGATCCAGTCTCCGGCCCGCATCGCACTAGATTTTCCGGGTGCAGTGAACTCCGTAGGGCGGTCTGCGGTGGAGGTCAACCAGGGCAACCTGCGCTCTGTGAACATCGTTCAAGCGGGCGACCGCTCGCGGATCGTGCTTAATCTCAAGCAGGCCACGGCCTACCGGGCAGAGCTGCAGGGTCGGTCGGTGCTGGTGACGCTGGAACCGACGGTCACCGCTTCGGTGGCGACACAGCCGCCTGCCCAAAATGTCACATTCCCCGAAGCGGGCGCCGTCGAGACCAGTCCGCTCAAGGATGTGGACTTCCGCCGCTCTGCTGATGGCGCCGGGCGCGTGGTCGTAAGCCTTCCCAACAACCAGGTGGGGGTCGATCTGCGCCAGCAAGGCAAGAATCTGATCGTGGAGTTCCTGCACTCCTCTTTGCCCGAGGGGCTGCGCCGCCGTCTGGATGTGGGAGACTTCGGTACGCCTGTGCAGATGATCACGTCCACCCAGCAAGGCGATCGCGTGCGCATGGTGATCGAGCCTGTTGGTGATTGGGAGCACAGCGCCTACCAAAGCGACAGCCAGTTTGTGGTGGAGGTGCGCCAAAAGAAGGTGGATCTCAACAAGTTGACCCAGGGGCCCGGATTCAGCGGCGAGAAGCTGTCGCTGAACTTCCAGAATATTGAGGTGCGTTCGCTGTTGCAGGTGATTGCCGACTTCACGAATTTCAACATCGTCACCTCAGACACCGTGACGGGTGCCCTGACGCTGCGTTTGAAAGATGTACCCTGGGACCAAGCCCTGCAGATCATCATGGATGCCAAGGGTCTAGGCATGCGCAAGACGGGTACCGTCTTGTGGATTGCGCCCAAGGATGAAATCGACGCGCGCATCAAGAAAGACTTCGAAGCCGCTCAGGCGATCCAGAAGCTCGAACCGCTTCGCACGCAGGCTTTTCAACTCAACTACGCCAAGGCGGCAGATATCGTGGCGCAGCTGGCAACCACCAATTCGGGGGCTAGCAGCACCAGCACACGTTTTCTGTCTGAGCGAGGCTCCGCGATCTCCGAGCCTCGTACCAACCAGATTTTCGTGACCGACACGCCCGCCAAGCTGGAAGAGGTGCGTCAGCTGCTGGCGAAGCTGGATGTCGCGGTACGCCAGGTGATGATCGAAGCCCGCATCGTCGAGGCATCTGATACCTTTGGCCGCTCCCTGGGCGTGCGCCTCGGGGGTACTGACCTCCGCGCGGCCCGCGGCGGCGATGCAGGGTACACGCTGGGTGGCTACAACCGAATCGCGTTCGGATCCAGCTATACCAACGCGGTGGCCACCAGTGGTGCGGGCGGCGCGGTGAACACGAGCGGTACGTTCGTGAACCTACCTGCCACAGCGGTTGGCGGGTACGACCCGTCGAGCTTCGCCATCTCTATCTTCAACTCTGCCGCCAATCGCTTCCTCAATCTTGAGATTTCTGCCATGGAGGCCGATGGCAAAGGCAAGATCGTGTCGAGCCCCCGGGTGGTTACGGCCGATCAGACGAAAGCTTCGATTGAGCAGGGTACTGAATTCCCGTATCCCGTAACGGCTCCCAACGGCGGTACCGTGATCGCCTTCAAGAAGGCGGTGCTCAAGCTGGAGGTGACGCCGCAAATCACGCCGGAAGGCAACATCATCCTCGACCTCGATGTCAACAAGGACAGCCCGGGTGAAGTGCTGAACAACGTACGGGCCATCAATACCAAGCACATCAAGACCCAGGTGCTGGTTGAAAATGGCGGTACAGTGGTGATCGGCGGTATTTTCGAGCTGTTTGAAGACAATACCGAAGCCAAGGTGCCGCTGCTGGGCGATATTCCGGGTGTGGGGAATCTCTTCAAAACCCGTACCCGTTCGACCAACAAGCAGGAAATGCTGGTGTTTATCACCCCGAAGGTGATTTCTGATCGCGGTCCGACCCGTTAATGCTGGGGTAATGCAAATGTTGAAAATTTATAAATTCTGGATGGTGATGGTGGCGGCGTTTCTTAGCGCCTGTGGCGGAGGCGGCGGCCTTCCTGGAAATCAGACTGGCGACGCCCAATTGCGGGTGTATCCCCCCATCAGTGCTGTGACCGTGCCCGTCGGTGCTGGCTATGCGGCGGTTGAAATTCGCGGCGGCGATCGTCCCTACGCAGTGTTTTCGAACCATCCGGCCATCAGCGTCACGCTGGTGGACGGGAACATCATGCAAATTCGTGCACTGGCGGCGATCGACAGCGGCAGCACCGGTACCGCCGGGGGAACGACGCCCAAGGCATGGTTCACCGACAAAAACGGCATCAAGACCGTCGAGATTCAGGTGTCTACCTTCACGATCCCGCTGAACAACACGATTCCGGGTTCTATCGTGCTGCTTCCGAACGAAACCCGTTCGGGCGTGGTATCGAGTGGCTTTGCTCCGTACACGTACTCGTCTGCCAACAACGGCGTCGCGACAATTTCGGGCAACAGCAGCGGTCAATACACCATCACCGGCGTCGCCGCAGGCAGCACGACCGTTCAGGTCACCGACGCCGTCGGCGCCAAGGTCACGATCAACGTGGAGGTTCGCTCGGCGCCTGTGGTCGAACTGGAGGTGACACCAGCCTCGGGCTCGGGGCGCGTTGGTTCGTCTCTCGTGTTTGACATCAAGGGCGGCGTCGCTCCGTACACCGTGCTGTCCAACAGCCCGAGTGTTGCTACGGCTTCGGTCAGCGGCCGCACCCTAACCGTCCAGCTCCTCCTCGTTGGAAGCACAAGCCTCGTGGTGCGTGATGCCACCGGCGCCACCAAGACCGTGGGGGTCACGGCCACTGCGATCCAGTCCACGCCATTGATCATCACGCCGCCGAGCCAGGAAGTGGCGGATACCAGCACAGCCGATGTCGTGTACACGCTGGGCGACGGTGTGCCTCCGTTCATTCCGGTGGTGCCGCTTGCCAACCAGACCCTGGTTCGTCCGGAGATCTCTTCGGACAACACCAAACTGACGCTGAAGGTGGGCTCGCAGGGCAACCGTTGCGTGACGGGTGACCAGACCATCGTGGTGCAGGTGTTTGATCAGACCGGTGTGGCCAAGAACGCCACGCTGGTCATCCGCGACACGGGTGCTGCCTGCCCCTGATGGAGCGATCTCTGGATCATGTATCCCACAACCCCGCCTCGGCGGGGTTTTTTCATCCTATGAACAAGCATTTGCGCTGTGTGCTCGTGGGTATGCCTGGTTCTGGCAAGACCACGATTGGCCGTCAGTTGGCCCGCCGCATGGGGGGCACGTTCCTGGACTGCGACCATGCGATCGAGCGAGAGATCGGATGCTCGATCAAGCAGTTCTTCCAGCAGCACGGCGAACCTGCCTTCCGGGACCTGGAAACCCAGATCCTTGCGGACCTGTTGCGGCGCCCTGCACCCTATGTGCTGTCAACAGGTGGCGGGGCTGTGGTGCGGCCCGACAACCGCGCCTTGCTGAAGGCGGGTCCGCCTGTGGTGTACCTGCATGCGGTGCCCGAAGAGATCCACCGCCGCATTGCGCACGACGACAGTCGACCGCTGATGCAGGTGGCCGATCCGCTGGCCAAGCTCAAGGAACTGTACCGGGACCGCGATCCGCTGTACCGCGAGGTGGCGCGCTATGTGATGGAGACCGGGCGGCCTACGGTGTCCTCGCTCGTCAACACACTGCTCATGCAACTAGAGCTCGGCGCGTCCGAAGAGTCTCCAGTGGGCCCTGAGGCGGGCTGAGACGCCGGGGCTTTCATGCCGCGAGAGCGGCCATTGGCCATGCGCATCCCTGCGGCAAGGTCGTAAGACGGCCCGCTTGATGGGCCACAGCCCCACGCCGAACACCCCAAGCCCCTGCTTTGGCCGCCGGGGCTCCGCGGGTTTCTGCTGCTTTCCGCAGGCGCCGTTCGGCTCGGGGGATGGCCTCCCCCATCCGCACCGAGCGTGGCGAGAGGATCGAGGGCCGTGTCGTACCGACCAGGCCGCTCATGAAGTCTCCGCGTGCTGGAAAGCCAGGGATCGTCATCGGGACGGTCAGACCGTGCCAAGGGCCGCCTGATGGCGCTGTGTGCTCATGCACAATGGCGATCGACCGATGGGTCCGGAGGGTGTGTGGCGTATGGCGCCGTGCGAGATGAGTTCTGAAGAGCCTTCGCCGGTGCGTGCTATTGCCGCTGTTGGTGAACGGCTGACCGCCAGACGCTAAGAACCGGTCCCAGGCCCTGCCTCCCGCTTCTTACCCTGCAGCCCGAACACCCCACATGAGCTTGACCGCCCCATTGACTCTCACGACTGAACGCGTTGCCCTTGACCTGGGGGCGCGCAGTTACGACATCTGCATCGGAGCGGACCTGCTGGCGCAGGCCTCTTCGTACGAGGGCCTGCCTGCATCGTCCGCCGCCGTGGTGGTCACCAACACCACGGTGGCGCCACTGTGGCTCGCACCCGTGCGTGCCGCGTTGCACGAGCGGCATCGCCAGGTGCACGAGGTGCTGCTGCCCGATGGCGAAGAGCACAAGAACTGGCAGACGCTGCAGCGCATTTTTGACACGCTGCTGGAGCACGGGTGCGACCGCAAGACCGTGCTGTACGCACTGGGGGGCGGTGTGGTGGGCGACATGACGGGTTTTGCCGCCGCCAGCTACATGCGCGGCGTGCCCTTCGTGCAGATTCCGACCACGCTGCTGGCGCAGGTGGATTCGTCGGTGGGTGGCAAGACGGCCATCAACCATCCGCTGGGCAAAAACATGATCGGCGCGTTTTACCAACCACGCCGTGTGCTGTGCGATCTGGATACCCTGCGCACTCTGCCCGCGCGGGAGCGCAGCGCGGGCCTGGCCGAGGTGATCAAGTACGGGCCCATCGCCGACATGGCGTTTTTTGACTGGCTCGAGGGCGCCATGGACCAACTGGTCGCGCTGGACGCCGACGCGCTGCGCACCGCGGTGCGCCGCAGCTGCGAGATCAAAGCCGCGGTGGTGGGCGCAGACGAAACCGAATCCGGCCTGCGCGCCATCCTCAACTTTGGCCACACCTTCGGCCATGCCATCGAGGCGGGCATGGGCTATGGCGTGTGGCTTCATGGCGAAGCCGTGGGCGCGGGCATGTGCATGGCGGCCGAGCTGTCGCACCGCCTGGGGCTGGTCGACGCGCCATTCGTGCAGCGCCTGCGTGCGCTGGTGGCCCGCGCGGGCCTGCCCACCCGCGCGCCGGTGATCGATGCCGACGACAACGCGGGCCGCTACCTGGCCTGGATGCGCCTGGACAAGAAGTCCGAGGCGGGCTCCATCCGCTTCGTGGTGATTGCCGAACCGGGCCGCGCCGAGGTGCGCGAAGCCCCAGATGCGCTGGTGCGCGAGGTCATTGACGCCTGCTGCGCCGATTGACACTGCCTTGAATGCTATTAATTTGATAGCTGTTCGTGCTTAATTTCGCTGCTTCACAGCCTGATTTGGCATCCAGTGCCGGAGCCGGTGTGCTGGCGGCCTATGCCTGCCATCCGGCGCACAGCCGCGGCCGTCGCCACCCGGAAGTTCCAGCGCCCACGCGCACCGAATACCAGCGTGACCGCGATCGCATCGTGCATTCCACGGCCTTCCGGCGGCTGGTCTACAAAACGCAGGTGTTCCTCAACCACGAGGGCGACCTGTTCCGCACGCGCCTGACCCATTCGCTCGAAGTCGCGCAGCTTGGCCGGTCCATCGCACGCTCGCTGCAGCTCAACGAAGACCTGGTCGAGGCCATCTCGCTGGCCCACGACCTGGGGCACACACCGTTTGGCCATGCGGGGCAGGACGCACTGCACAGCTGCATGCACGACTGGGGCGGCTTTGAGCACAACCTGCAGAGCCTGCGCGTGGTCGATGCGCTCGAAGAGCGCTACCCCGACTACAACGGGCTGAACCTGACGTTCGAGACGCGCGAGGGCATCCTCAAGCACTGCTCGCGCGCGCATGCCGAAGCGCTGGAGCAGACCGAGCCTGGCGGCGTGGGCGCACGCTTTCTGCGGCGCGAGCAGCCCAGCCTGGAGGCCCAGCTGTGCAACCTCGCCGACGAGATTGCCTACAACGCGCACGACATCGACGACGGCGTGCGCTCGGGGCTCATCACGCTCGAGCAGCTGGACGATGTGGCCCTGTTCACGCGCTTCAAGGCCGAAGCCCTGGCCGCCCACCCACAGCTGGGCGCGGCCGGCCTGCGCCGCCGTTGGCTGTACGAGTCGATCCGCCGCATGCTCAGCGCGCAGGTGTACGACGTGATCGACCACACGCGCGCTGCGCTGCAAGCCGCAGGCGTGGCGTCGCCCGACGCCGCACGCCGCGCAGGTCCACTGGTCGGCTTCAGCCCCGCCATGCGCGAGGCATCGCACGTCCTCAAGCGCTTTTTGTTCCGCAATCTGTACCGCCACCCGCAGGTGATGGACACCACGGCTCTCGCGCAGCAGGTGGTGCGCGAGCTGTTTGCCGCCTACCTGCACACGCCTGGCGAAATGAAGCCCGCGTATGCGGCGGCGGCGCAAGGAGCCGAGCCCGCGCAGGCGGCCCGCAGCGTGGCCGACTTCATCGCGGGCATGACCGACCGCTTTGCACTGCGCGAACACCACCGCCTGACCGGGCGGCGCCTGCTCGACACCTGAGGCCGCAGCGTTGCGACCTGCGTGCTGTGCCCTCGGTGGCGGTGCTGGGGCTGCGGGGCCGCGCGGGGCGGGGCGTAAAATCCAGAGCCTTTCGCCACAGGCGCCCTGGCCCGGCCGCCCGGCCCACGCGCCACGCTGCGCCGTCTCCTTGCACATTCCCGCACACCATGACCGCTGACACCGCCCCCGACGCCACCCCTTCGCACGCCACCGTGGTGGCCGACATGGTGCGCTGGCTCGAACGGGCGGTGATCGGCCTGAACCTCTGCCCGTTTGCCAAAGCGGTGCACACCAAGGGCCAGATCCATTACGTGGTGAGCGAGGCCACCACGCCGCGCGCCGTGCTAGAAGACCTGCAGCGCGAGCTGCTGGCCCTGCAGGCCACGCCCGCCGACGAACGCGACACCACGCTGCTCATGCTGCCGCGGCTGTTTGAGGACTTCCTCGATTTCAACGACTTCCTCGAAGACGCCGACGCGCTGCTCGAAGACCTGGACCTGGGCGGCGAACTGCAGATCGCGAGCTTCCATCCGCGCTTCCAGTTCGCCGAGACCGAGCCCGACGACGTGACCAACGCCACCAACCAGGCGCCGTACCCCACGCTGCACCTGCTGCGTGAGGACAGCATCGACCGCGCGGTCGAGGCTTTCCCCGAAGCCGAAACCATCTACGAGCGCAACATGCAGGTGCTGGCCGACCTCGGGCCAGCCGGCTGGGCCGCGCTCGACGTGGGCCCGGGTGCCAGCCGGCACGCCGCCACCGCCGAGCCGGGCCACCCCAAAGGCCAGGCATGAGCCGCCGCGCTGCGCCGCCCGCACCGCCGCTGCACGAAGCGCTGCCCGAGTTGCGCCCCGGACAGTCGGTGGCGCTGCTGCAGGAGCTGCACATCCTCACGCGCGAAGGCCGGCTCAACCAGGACACGCGGCGCAAGCTCAAGCAGGTGTACCACCTGTTCCAGCTCATCGAGCCGCTGCTGCGCGAGCAGGCCGAGGGCGGCCACGCCCCGGTACTGGCCGACCATGGTGCGGGCAAGTCCTACCTGGGCTTCATCCTGTACGACCTGTTCTTTCGGCCGCTCGGGCGCGGATCGATCTACGGCATCGAAACCCGGGCCGAACTGGTGGAGCGCTCGGCAGCGCTGGCCGAGCGCCTGGGCTTTGGCGGCATGCACTTCCTGCACATGAGCGCAGCCGAATCGGCCGATGCCAGCGGCCTGCCCGAACGCATCGACATGGTGACCGCGCTGCATGCCTGTGACACCGCCACCGACGACGCCATTGCCTTTGCGCTGCGCAAGCGCGCGCGGGCACTGGCCCTGGTGCCCTGTTGCCAGGCCGAAGTCGCGGCCTGCCTGCGCCAGCACAAGGCGCTGCAACTGGCGCGTACGCCGCTGGCCGAACTGTGGCGCCACCCGCTGCATACGCGCGAAATCGGCAGCCAGCTCACCAACGTGCTGCGCTGCCTGTATCTGGAAGCGCAGGGCTACCAGGTCACGGTGACCGAGCTGGTGGGCTGGGAACACAGCCTGAAGAACGAGCTGATCCTGGCGCGCCACACCGGCCAGCGCAAGCGCTCTGCCCAGCAGCGGCTGGAGGCGCTTCTGGACGAGTTCGGCCTGCGCGCAGCGCTCGGCCACCGCTTTGGCGTGGCCCCGGCCGCTGAAGGGGTGGCGGAACCCACCACCGCTGCCGAGCCCCGCTGACCCCGCCGCACCATGGCCCGCCTGCCACGCCTTTGCCTGCCGGGCCTGGTGCACCACGTGATCCTGCGGGGCAACAACCGCCAGCCCATCGTACTAGACGATGCCGACCGCAGCGCGCTGCTGGCACATCTGGCGGCGGCCGCAGACGCCCACCAGGTAGCGCTGCACGCATATGTGCTCATGGACGACCACCTGCACCTGCTGCTCACGCCGACCGATGCCACGGCGCTGCCGCGCACCATCCAGGCCCTGGGCCGGGCCTATGTACGCCAGTTCAACCGCCGCCACGGGCGCACCGGCACCCTGTGGGAGGGCCGCTACCGCTCCACCGTGATCGAGGCCGACACTTGGCTGCTGCCTTGCATGGCGCACCTGGACTGGCACCCGGTGCAGGCCGGGCTGGTGGCCGAACCGGCCGACTACCGCTGGTCCAGCCACCGCCACTGGCGCGGGCTGCAGAGCGAGCGCATGCTCACACCGCATGCCATCTGGTGGGCGCTGGGCAACACGCCGTTTGCGCGCGAGGCGGCCTACGACGCACGCGTGCAGGCCGGTCTCTCGTCGGCCGAGCGGCAGGCGCTGGCCGATAGCGCCCTGCACGGCTGGGCCTTGGGCAGTCCGGCGTTTCTGGCGCAATTGCAGGCCCACAGCCCCCGCCGCTTGCAGCGCGCCCGCCCCGGGCGCCCGCGGCGGGTTGCCGCGGCGGCGGCCGATGCGCCCACGCCGCCTACCGACGGCGTGGGCGCGACGCCCCAGGCCTGAAGCCCCCCGGCGTGGCCGGGCCGCAGCGGGGCGCGCTCTGCCTATCTGCCGGGCCGGGCTTACGCCTTGTGTCTCCTCACCGCTGGCGCATGCGCCATCGGCTGGCAGTGCAGGCCCGAGATCGCCTCATCGCCCAATGGGCGGGCTGGCACGCCTTGTGAATGTGCGGCGTTTGCGACCTCATGGCCGTGGCCCACGCCGAGGCCGTATGCCAGCGCTTGCACCACGGCGGGGCGGATGGGCGCTCGGCATGCAGACGATTTCGCGTCAGAGTGGCTGCTTGTGCTTGTTTATCAAGCACAAGCAGCTATCAAAGTAATAGCAATTAAGGCCTTGTCCAATGGCCACGTGGGCGGCAGCAGCGGCGGGGTGGTACGTCAGGCCGGGCTCGGCCGGGCAGGGCGAGCCGGGCTGGACCCACGACCGGCGCACGAGGCGTGAGCATGAAACTGGTGCGCCAAGCCCTGGTGCCGGCTGCACCCGCCGCCCCGTTGCCGGGTGCCAGAGGGCCAGACGCTAGCGCCCACCGATCGCCTCGGCAAGCGCACCGCCTGTGAGGCGCAGTGCTGCCGCGGGTGCATGGCGGGGCCGCCAGCGCGCCGGATCGCGGTGTTCTGTGTGCCATCTGCAGTGCTTTCCAAGCGCCATGATATGTCCCCAATTATTTTTCGATTGGAAGGATTGGATATTTAAATGGTATCTGACCCCATTTGTTTTGCTTGCGGCAAATGCTGCATTGCACTAATCTTGTGTTCCCTGCGAAAAATAGAGGAGTGCGCCATGACGACGGCCGCCGAGATCCAGCATCTCCAACAACACGGTTTGTATTCCACCGCCAACGAGCACGATGCCTGCGGCCTCGGCTTTGTCGCCCACATCAAGGGCGAAAAGCGCCACGACATCGTGACCCAGGCGCTCAAGATCCTCGAAAACATCGACCACCGCGGCGCCGTGGGGGCCGACAAGCTGATGGGCGATGGCGCGGGCATCCTGATCCAGATTCCCGACGCGCTGTACCGCGAAGAAATGGCCAAGCAGGGCGTGACGCTGCCTGCGGCTGGCGAGTATGGCGTGGGCATGATCTTCCTGCCCAAGGAACACGCCTCGCGCCTGGCCTGCGAACAGGAGATGGAGCGCGCGATCAAGGCCGAAGGCCAGGTGCTGCTGGGCTGGCGCGACGTGCCGGTCAACGTCGACATGCCCATGTCGCCCACCGTGCGCCAGAAGGAGCCCATCCTGCGCCAGGTGTTCATCGGCCGCGGCAGCGACGTGATCGTGCAGGACGCGCTGGAGCGCAAGCTCTACGTGATCCGCAAGACGGCTAGCGCCGCCATCCAGGCGCTGGGCCTCAAGCACAGCAAGGAATACTACGTTCCGAGCATGAGCAGCCGCACCGTGGTCTACAAGGGCCTGCTGCTCGCCGACCAGGTGGGCACCTACTACCTCGATCTGCAGGACCCGCGCTGCGTTTCGGCCATCGGTCTGGTACACCAGCGCTTCTCGACCAACACATTCCCCGAGTGGCCGCTGGCCCACCCGTACCGCTATGTGGCGCACAACGGTGAAATCAACACCGTCAAGGGCAACTACAACTGGATGAAGGCGCGCGAAGGCGTGATGTCCTCGCCCGTGCTCGGGCCCGACCTCAAGAAGCTCTACCCGATCAGCTTCGCGAGCCAGTCGGACACGGCCACCTTCGACAACTGTCTCGAACTGCTGACCATGGCCGGCTACCCCATCAGCCAGGCCGTGATGATGATGATCCCGGAGCCCTGGGAGCAGCACACCACCATGGACGAGCGCCGCCGCGCGTTCTATGAATACCACGCCGCCATGCTCGAGCCCTGGGATGGCCCGGCCTCCATCGTGTTCACCGATGGCCGCCAGATCGGCGCCACGCTGGACCGCAACGGCCTGCGTCCCTCGCGCTACTGCATCACCGACGACGACCTGGTGATCATGGCCTCGGAATCGGGCGTGCTACCCGTGCCCGAGAACAAGATCGTGCGCAAGTGGCGCCTGCAGCCCGGCAAGATGTTCCTGATCGACCTGGAGCAGGGCCGCCTGATCGAAGACGACGAGCTCAAGGCCAACGTTGTCAACACCAAGCCCTACAAGCAGTGGATCGAGAACCTGCGCATCAAGCTCGACAGCGTGGAAGGCGGCGAGGCCGCGCCCGTGGCCGACGCCCAGGGCCTGTCGCTGCTCGACCGCCAGCAGGCCTTTGGCTACACCCAGGAAGACATCAAGTTCCTGATGGCCCCCATGGCCAAGAACGGCGAAGAAGGCATCGGTTCCATGGGCAACGACAGCCCGCTGGCCGTGCTCTCGAACAAGAACAAGCCGCTGTACAACTACTTCAAGCAGTTGTTTGCCCAGGTGACGAACCCGCCGATCGACCCGATCCGCGAGGCCATCGTGATGTCGCTCAACAGCTTCATCGGCCCCAAGCCGAACCTGCTGGACATCAACCAGGTCAACCCGCCGATGCGTCTGGAAGTAAGCCAGCCGGTGCTGGACTTTGCCGACATGGCCAAGCTGCGCAACATCGAGCAGCACACCCAGGGCAAGTTCAAGAGCGCGACCATCGACATCACCTACCCGCTGGCCTGGGGCCACGAGGGTGTGGAGGCCAAGCTCGCCTCGCTGTGCGCGCAGGCGGTGGACGCCATCAAGGGCGGCGCCAACATCCTGATCATCAGCGACCGCGGCGTGAGCCCGACCCAAGTTGCCATTCCTGCGCTGCTGGCGCTGTCGGCCATCCACCAGCACCTGGTGCGTGAAGGCCTGCGCACCACCGCCGGCCTGGTGGTGGAAACGGGTACGGCCCGCGAAGTGCACCACTTCGCCGTGCTGGGCGGCTACGGCGCCGAAGCTGTGCACCCCTACCTGGCCATGGAGACGCTGGTCGACATGCACAAGGATCTCTCAGGCGACCTGTCGCCCGAGAAGGCGATCTACAACTACACCAAGGCCATCGGCAAGGGTCTGTCCAAGATCATGTCGAAGATGGGCGTGTCCACCTACATGTCCTACTGCGGCGCGCAGCTGTTCGAAGCCATCGGCCTGAACAGCGAGACCGTGGACAAGTACTTCACCGGCACGGCCAGCCGCGTGGAAGGCATCGGTGTGTTCGAGATCGCTGAAGAAGCCATCCGCATGCACAAGGCCGCCTTCGGCGACGACCCAGTGCTGGCCACCATGCTGGATGCCGGCGGTGAATACGCCTGGCGCGCACGCGGCGAAGACCACATGTGGACGCCCGACGCGATTGCCAAGCTGCAGCACAGCACGCGCGCCGGCAACTGGAACACCTACAAGGAATACGCGCAGATCATCAACGACCAGAGCCGCCGCCACATGACGCTGCGCGGTCTGTTCGAATTCAAGATCGACCCGTCCAAGGCCATCCCGATCGACGAGGTTGAGCCGGCCAAGGAGATCGTCAAGCGCTTCGCCACCGGCGCCATGTCGTTGGGCTCCATCTCCACCGAAGCCCATGCCACGCTGGCCGTGGCCATGAACCGCATCGGCGGCAAGAGCAACACCGGCGAAGGCGGTGAGGACGAGCGCCGCTACCGCAACGAACTCAAGGGCATCCCGATCAAGAAGGGCGACAGCCTCAAGAGCGTGATCGGTGCCGAGAACGTCGAAGTGGACATGCCGCTGGAAGACGGCGATTCGCTGCGCAGCCGCATCAAGCAGGTGGCCTCGGGCCGCTTCGGGGTGACGGCCGAGTACCTGTCGTCGGCCGACCAAATCCAGATCAAGATGGCCCAGGGCGCCAAGCCTGGCGAAGGCGGCCAGCTGCCGGGCGGCAAGGTGTCCGAGTACATCGGCAAGCTGCGCCACAGCGTGCCGGGCGTGGGCCTGATCTCGCCCCCGCCGCACCACGACATCTACTCGATCGAAGACCTGGCCCAGCTGATCCACGACCTGAAGAACGTGGCCCCGCATGCCGACATCTCGGTCAAGCTGGTGTCGGAAGTGGGCGTGGGCACGATTGCGGCCGGCGTGGCCAAGTGCAAGAGCGACCACGTGGTGATTGCCGGGCACGACGGCGGCACGGGCGCCTCGCCCTGGTCGTCCATCAAGCACGCAGGCTCGCCCTGGGAAATCGGCCTGGCCGAAACGCAGCAGACGCTGGTGCTCAACCGCCTGCGCGGCCGCATCCGTGTGCAGGCCGACGGCCAGATGAAGACCGGCCGCGACGTTGCCATCGGCGCGCTGCTGGGTGCCGACGAGTTCGGCTTCGCCACCGCACCGCTGGTGGTCGAGGGCTGCATCATGATGCGCAAGTGCCACCTCAACACCTGCCCTGTGGGCGTGGCCACGCAAGACCCGGCACTGCGCAAGAAGTTCTCGGGCAAGCCCGAGCACGTGGTGAACTACTTCTTCTTCGTCGCTGAAGAAGTGCGCCAGATCATGGCCCAGCTCGGCATCCGCAAGTTCGACGACATGATTGGCCGCACCGAGCTGCTCGACATGCGCGCCGGCATCGAGCACTGGAAGGCCCGCGGTCTGGATTTCAGCCGCCTGTTCGCCCAGCCGATGGTCGGTGGCGAGGTGGCCCGCTTCCACGTCGACAAGCAGGACCACAACATCGACCACACGCTGGACCGCAAGCTCATCGAGCGCAGCAAGCCTGCGATTGAAAAGGGCGAGCGCGTGCAGTTCATCGAGGTGGCGCGCAACGTCAACCGCTCGGTGGGCGCGATGCTCTCGGGCGCCGTGACCCGCGTGCACCCCGACGGCCTGCCCGACGATACGATCCGCATCCAGCTCGAAGGCACGGGCGGCCAGTCGTTCGGCGCCTTCCTCACGCGCGGCATCACGCTGTACCTCATCGGTGACGCCAATGACTACACCGGCAAGGGCCTCTCGGGTGGCCGTGTGGTGGTGCGTCCGAGCATCGACTTCCGCGGCGACGCAGTGCGCAACACCATCGTGGGCAACACGGTGATGTACGGCGCCACCAGCGGTGAGTCGTTCTTCAGCGGCGTGGCTGGCGAGCGCTTTGCCGTGCGCCTGTCGGGTGCCTCGACGGTGGTCGAAGGCACGGGCGACCACGGTTGCGAATACATGACCGGCGGCACGGTGGTCGTGCTTGGCAAGACGGGCCGCAACTTTGCCGCGGGCATGAGCGGCGGCATTGCCTATGTGTACGACGAAGACGGCCAGTTTGCGAGCCGCTGCAACATGTCCATGGTCACGCTCGAACGCGTGCTAACGGCCGAAGAGCAGACCGCCCAACTGCCGCGCGCCATCTGGCACCGCGACCAGACCGACGAGGCCCAGCTCAAGAAGATGCTGGAAGACCACAACCGCTGGACAGGCAGCAAGCGCGCCCGCGAACTGCTCGACAACTGGGCGGCCTCGCGCGCCAAGTTCGTCAAGGTGTTCCCCACCGAGTACAAGCGCGCGCTGGCCGAAATCAACGGCCGCAAGGCCGCCCAGGCCGCTGCCGCACCGGCTGCGCCCGCTGCTTCTGCCGTGGCCGCCCGCTAAAGGCGCCTGTCGACAACGCATTCACAAGGACACACTGCCATGGGAAAGACCACCGGCTTTATGGAATACGAGCGCATCGAGGAGGGCTACAAGCCCGTGCCCGAGCGCCTGAAGCACTACAAGGAGTTCGTGATCGGCCTGGACGAGTCGCAGGCCAAGATCCAGGGTGCGCGCTGCATGGACTGCGGCACGCCGTTCTGCAACAACGGCTGCCCGGTCAACAACATCATCCCGGACTTCAACGATCTGGTGTACCAGGGCGACTGGAAGAACGCGATCACCGTGCTCCACAGCACCAACAACTTTCCCGAGTTCACGGGCCGCATCTGCCCCGCACCCTGCGAGGCCGCCTGCACGCTCAACGTGAACGACGACGCCGTGGGCATCAAGTCGATTGAGCACGCGATCATCGACCGCGCCTGGGCCGAGGGCTGGGTGCTGCCGCAGCCGCCCAAGCACAAGACGGGTAAGAAGGTCGCGGTTGTCGGCTCCGGCCCGGCCGGCCTGGCCGCGGCCCAGCAGCTCGCCCGTGCGGGCCACGACGTGACGGTGTTCGAGAAGAACGACCGTGTGGGCGGCCTGCTGCGTTACGGCATCCCCGACTTCAAGATGGAGAAGTCCCACATCGACCGCCGCGTCGAGCAGATGAAGGCCGAGGGCGTGGTCTTCCGCACCGGCGTGCTGGTGGCCGCGAAAGACGGCATGGGCAAGGATTCCAAGGTCACGAACTGGGCCAAGGACACCGTGTCGCCCGAGCAGCTGCAAAAAGACTTCGATGCCGTGCTGCTGGCCGGTGGTGCCGAGCAGTCGCGCGACCTGCCTGTGCCGGGCCGCGATCTCGACGGCGTGCACTTTGCGATGGAATTCCTGCCGCAGCAGAACAAGGTCAACGCAGGCGACAAGCTCAAAGGCCAGATCCGCGCCGAAGGCAAGCACGTGATCGTAATCGGCGGTGGTGATACCGGCAGCGACTGCGTGGGCACCAGCAACCGCCATGGCGCGGCCAGCGTCACGCAGTTCGAGCTGATGCCCATGCCGCCCGAAGAGGAGAACCGCCCGCTGACCTGGCCGTACTGGCCGTACAAGCTGCGCACCAGTTCCAGCCACGAAGAAGGCTGCACGCGCGAGTTTGCCATTGCCACCAAGGAATTCATCGGTGAAAAGGGCAAGGTCACGGGCCTCAAGACCGTGCGCGTCGAATGGAAGGACGGCAAGATGGTCGAGGTGGCGGGCTCGGAGCAGACGCTCAAGGCCGACCTCGTACTGCTGGCCATGGGCTTTGTGAGCCCGGTTGCGCCCATCATCGAGGCCTTTGGCGTGGACAAGGACGCCCGCGGCAACGCCAAGGCCACGACCGACTTCGACGGTGGCTACAAGACCAATGTGCCCAAGGTGTTCGCCGCGGGTGACATGCGCCGCGGGCAGTCGCTGGTGGTGTGGGCGATCCGTGAGGGTCGCCAGGCCGCGCGCGCCGTGGACGAATTCCTCATGGGGTTCTCTGACCTGCCGCGCTGATCCCTCACGGATCGCCCTGCGGGCGCGTGGATGAAGCACCAGCCTTGCCGGCCAGTGCGCGTGAGGGTCGCCAGGCCGCGCGCGCCGTTCATGAGTTCCTCATGGGGTTTTCTGACCTGCCGCGCTGATCCCTCACGGATCGCCCTGCGGGCGCGTGGATGAAGCACCAGCCTTGCCGGCCGGTGCGCGTGAGGGTCGCTAGGCCGCGCGCGCCGTTCATGAGTTCCTCATGGGGTTCTCTGACCTGCCGCGCTGATCCCGCACGGATCGCCCTGCGGGCGCGTGGATGCAGCACCAGCCATGCCGGCCGGTGCGCGTGAGGGTCGCCAGGTCGCACGGGCCGTTCATGAGTTCCTCATGTAGTTCTCTGACCTGCCGCGCTGATCCCTCACGGATCGCCCTTCGGGCATGTGGATGAAGCACTGGCCATGCCGGCCGGTGCCGCCTTGCCCAGCAAGCGCTTCGATGCCGCTCGCGACAGGGCGCTTCCAAGCCAAGAGGTCCACCGCGCGTACTGGGCCGAGGCATCTCCTATCGCAGTGCGTGGGTTCCCAGGGGGCTCGCATCCGGTTGCGGGTAATCCCGTATCATCCCCCGCAGCCGGTACGACCGGCTTTGCTTTTTGGGACATGGACGCCTGCACACCGCCCCCGCTGGTTGAACTGCGCCACGTGAGCTTCGGCTACGGGGATCGGGTGATCCTGCGCGACCTGAGTCTGCAGGTGCCCCGTGGCAAGGTCACGGCGCTGATGGGGGCCTCGGGCGGTGGCAAGACCACCGTGCTGCGGCTGATCGGCGGTCAGCAGCGCGCCCGGCAGGGCCAGGTGCTGTTTGACGGGCAGGACGTGGGCCGCATGGACGCCACGTCGCTGTACGCCGCGCGCCGCCGCATGGGCATGCTGTTCCAGTTCGGAGCTTTGTTCACTGACTTGTCGGTGCTTGAAAACGTGGCCTTTCCGCTGCGCGAGCACACCGACCTGCCCGACCGTCTGGTACGTGATGTCGCTCTGATGAAGCTGCAGGCCGTGGGCCTCCGTGGCGCGCGCGATTTGATGCCGTCGGAGATTTCGGGGGGCATGGCCCGCCGCGTGGCGCTGGCCCGCGCCATTGCGCTCGACCCCGAACTGGTGATGTACGACGAGCCGTTTGCCGGCCTCGATCCGATCTCGCTGGGCACGGCGGCGCAATTGATTCGCCAGCTGGGCGACACGATGGGCCTGACCAGCATCGTGGTGTCGCACGACCTGGACGAAACCTTTCGCATCGCCGACCACGTCGTCATCCTCGGCCAGGGCGGCGTGGCCGCGCAAGGAACGCCCGACGCGGTGCGGGCGAGCACCGATCCGCTGGTGCGCCAGTTCGTGCAGGCGCTCCCGACCGGCCCGGTGCCGTTCCACTACCCCGGCCCCAGCATGGACGAAGATTTTGCGCCGCAAGGCCGGAGTCGCAGATGAGCGGATGGCGTCCTGCCGACGTGGGCTTGGCCACCCGCACGCTGCTCGCCGATGTGGGTCTGGCCACGCGGCTGTTTGTGCGCCTGGTGGCGCTGGTGGGCGTCGCCCTGCGCCGCCCGGCACTGGTGCGCGACCAGGTGCATTTTTTGGGCAATCACTCGCTGGCGATCATCGCGGTGTCGGGCCTGTTCGTGGGCTTTGTGCTGGGGCTGCAGGGCTACTACACACTGCAGCGCTACGGCTCGGCCGAGGCGCTGGGCCTGCTGGTGGCGCTGTCGCTGGTGCGCGAGCTGGGACCTGTGGTGTCGGCGCTGTTGTTTGCAGGCCGTGCGGGCACCTCGCTCACGGCCGAGATTGGTCTGATGCGTGCGGGCGAGCAGTTGAGCGCCATGGAGATGATGGCGGTGGATCCTGTGCGCCGCATCCTCGCGCCGCGCTTCTGGGCGGGTGTGTTCACGCTGCCGTTGCTGGCCGCGGTGTTCAGCGCGGTGGGCGTGATCGGCGGCTGGGTGGTCGGGGTGGTGCTGATCGGCGTGGACTCCGGTGCCTTCTGGAGCCAGATGCAGGGCGGCGTCGATGTATGGAACGACGTTGGCAACGGCGTGCTCAAAAGCATCGTGTTCGGCTTTGCCGTCACCTTTGTGGCGCTGCTGCAGGGCTATCGGGCCAAACCCACGCCCGAGGGCGTGGCCAAGGCCACCACGCGCACGGTGGTCATGGCCTCTCTGGCGGTGCTGGCGCTCGACTTTGTGCTGACCGCATGGATGTTCAGCCTCTGAACCAACAAGGAGCGAATCGGTGCAACGATCCAAGAACGACATCTGGGTAGGGCTGTTTGTGATGCTCGGCGCTGCGGCGCTGGTTTTTCTGGCGCTGCAATCGGCCAACCTGCTTGGGCTGCAGTGGCAGTCGGGCTACAGCGTCACGGCGCGGTTTGACAATATTGGCGGCCTCAAGCCCCAGGCGGCCGTGCGCAGTGCGGGCGTCGTGGTCGGCCGTGTGGAGTCGATTGCGTTCGATGACAAGACGTTCCAGGCGCGGGTGACGCTGTCGCTGGACCCGCGCTACGCATTTCCCAAAGACAGCTCGCTCAAGATTTTGACCAGCGGGCTGCTGGGCGAGCAATACATCGGCATCGAGGCCGGCGCGGACGAGCGCAACCTTGCGGCTGGCGACACCATCACGTCCACGCAGTCGGCCGTGGTGCTTGAAAACCTGATCGGTCAGTTCCTGTACGGCCGGGCCGAAGAGGGTGGATCCTCCAGCGGCGGGAGCATCAAATGACGTTTCTCATCCCACGCCTTCCAGCACGCGCCTTGCTGGGCCTGTGCGCTCTGGTGCTCTCGGGCTGCGCCACCGTGGCCCAGCCCGATCCGCGCGATCCCTTCGAGTCGTACAACCGCGGCATGACCTCGTTCAACGAGCAGGTCGACGCGATGGTGCTGAAGCCGGTGGCCACGGCCTACCAGGAGGCGGTGCCGTCGCCCGTGCGCACGGGCGTGCGCAACTTCTTTGCCAATCTGGGCGATGTGTGGTCGTTTGTGAACAACGTGCTGCAGTTCAAGCCCGAAGGCGCGGCCAGCAGCTTCATGCGGGTGAACGTCAACACCTTTTTTGGTCTGGGCGGTGTGCTGGACGTGGCCAGCGAGCTGGGCATCGAGCGCCACAAGCAGGACTTCGGCCTCACGCTGGGCCACTGGGGCGTGCCCACAGGGCCGTACCTAGTGCTGCCGGTGCTGGGGCCTTCGACCGTGCGCGACACGGTCGCCTTGCCGGTGGACATGCGCGGCAACGTGGTGCGCCATGTCGATCCGGTGTCGTCGCGCAACAGCCTGTACGCGCTGGGGGCTGTGGACGCGCGGGCCAACCTGCTGCGCGCAAGCCGTGTGCTGGACGACGCGGCGCTCGACAAGTATTCGTTCACGCGCGACGTGTTTCTGCAGGTGCGCAGCCAGACGGGCGATACGCGCCGCGACGACCCCGCGGCCGACGACGGGGTGCTGCCGCCGGAGCCAGAGCCTGCGCGCTGAAACCGTTGCAATTGCTTGCAAGCCGCGACACACCCGACGCAGCGATGGCCGCAGACCTGCCGAGAATCCAGCCATCGCCTTTTGATTCCTGAAAGACTTTGACCATGACCCTCACCCGCCGCCAGTGGCACCGTGGCGCGGCCGCCCTGGCTGCCGCTTGGTGCCTGGGCCCAGTGACCGCCCATGCCGACGAGACCCCCGACGCCTTGGTGCGTCGCTTGTCCACCGAGGTGCTGGATGCCGTGCGGGCCGACAAGGCCGTGCAGGGCGGTGACATCGGCCGTGTGATCGCGCTGGTGGACCGCATGGTCATGCCTCATGTGAACTTCCGGCGCATGACGGCTGCGGCCGTGGGCCCGGGCTGGCGCCAGGCCACGCCTGAGCAGCAGCGACGGCTGCAGGACGAGTTCAAGGTGCTGCTGGTGCGGACCTATGCGGGCGCGCTGGCGCAGGTGAGCGACCAGACCATCCAGGTCAAACCACTGCGCGCCGCCGCGGGCGATCAGGACGTGCTGGTGCGCACCGAGATCGTGGGTCGGGGCGACCCGATCCAGCTCGACTACCGGCTGGAGAAAACCCCGGGCCAGGGCGCGGGCTGGAAGATCTACAACCTCAACGTGCTGGGCGTGTGGTTGGTGGAAACCTACCGCGGCCAGTTTGCGCCCGAGATCAACGCCCGTGGCGTCGATGGTCTCATCGAGGCGCTGTCCGCCCGCAACAAGAACAATGCCCAGCGTGGCTGATTCAACGCCTGCCGCAGTGCCCTTGCCCGCCGTGCTCACGCAGCACGAGGCGCGCAGTGCGCTGGCGCAGCTGCTGCAGGCGCTGGCATTGCCGGGGCGGCAGCCCGCCGGGCAGACGCTGGTGCTCGACGGCCAGGCGCTGCAGCGGTTTGATTCGACCGCCTTGGCGGTGCTGCTCGAATGCCGGCGCGAGGCCTTGCAGCGCGGCCACAGCCTGCGGGTGCAGGCCTTGCCCGAAGGGCTGTGGAAGCTCGCGGGGTTGTACGGCGTACAGGGCTTGCTCGACCCCCACCACGCTTGAGCGTTGCCGCCTCGCCAGGCGTGCGCCGGGGGCTTGCTGCGTGCGACCCTGCGGCCGGGTCGGGCGGGCCCAGGCCGTAAAATCCCGTAATCTCATGCCCGCCGTTTCCTTCCAAGCCGTCTCCAAGACGTATCAGACCCCCAAGGGGCCCTTCCAGGCCTTGCGCCAGGTGAACCTGGACATTGAGGAGGGCGAATTCTTCGGTCTGCTCGGCCCCAACGGAGCGGGCAAAACCACGCTCATCAGTATTCTGGCTGGTCTGGCGCGGCCTACCGCAGGCCGCGTGCTGGTGCAGGGAGCCGATGTGCAGGCCGAGTTCGCTGACGCGCGCCGCCGCCTCGGCGTGGTGCCGCAGGAGCTGGTGTTCGACCCGTTCTTCAACGTGCGCGAATCGCTGCGCATCCAGTCGGGCTACTTCGGCGTGAAGCACAACGACGCCTGGATCGACGAACTGCTGCACGAACTCGGCCTGACCGACAAGGCCAGCGCCAACATGCGCCAGCTTTCGGGCGGCATGAAGCGTCGCGTGCTCGTGGCCCAGGCGCTGGTGCACAAGCCGCCCATCATCGTGCTCGACGAGCCCACGGCCGGGGTCGACGTGGAGCTGCGCCAGACCCTCTGGCAGTTCATTGCCAAGCTCAACAAGCAGGGCCACACGGTGCTGCTGACCACGCACTACCTTGAAGAGGCCGAGGCGCTGTGCGGCCGCATTGCGATGCTCAAGACCGGGCAGGTGGTGGCGCTGGACCGCACCAGCAACCTGCTGCGTTCGGCCTCGGGCAGCGTGCTGCAGTTCAAGACCGACCAGGAGCTGCCGCCGCCGCTGCGCGCGCTGGCGCGGGTCACGGGCCGCATTGCCCAGCTGCCCGCGCACGATGCGCGCGAGATCGAACAGCATCTGGCCGCGCTGCGCACGGCCGGCGTGGAGGTGCACGACATGGAGATCCGCCGGCCCGACCTGGAGGATGTGTTCCTGCAAGTGATGTCGGGCACGGGGTCGGCCAGTCAGTCTGCCGAAGCGGATGCGTCCGCCGCCGCCCCGGGCCGCCCCCAGCAAGGCACGGCCACCGTGGGGGACGGCCAGGGCACATCGGTACAGAGCATGGGGGCACAGAAATGACCGGCTGGCAGACCCTGTTCTACAAGGAAGTGCTGCGCTTTTGGAAGGTGAGCTTCCAGACCGTGGCCGCGCCCGTGCTCACGGCCGTGCTGTACCTGCTGATTTTTGGCCATGTGCTCGAAGACCATGTGAAGGTGTACGACAGCGTGAGCTACACCGCCTTCCTGGTGCCAGGCTTGGTGATGATGAGCGTGCTGCAAAACGCATTTGCCAACAGCTCATCGAGCCTGATCCAGAGCAAGATCATGGGCAACCTGGTGTTCATCCTGCTCACGCCGCTGTCGCACTGGGCCTGGTTTGTGGCCTATGTGGGCTCGTCGGTGGTGCGCGGGCTGGTGGTGGGGCTGGGGGTGTTCATCGTCACGCTGGCTTTTGCGCGGCCCGAGTTCGCTGCGCCCGTGTGGATCGTGGTGTTTGCCCTGCTGGGGGCTGCGCTGCTGGCCACGCTGGGGCTGATTGCGGGGCTGTGGGCCGACAAGTTCGACCAGCTCGCAGCCTTCCAGAACTTCATCATCGTGCCCATGACCTTCCTGTCGGGCGTGTTCTACTCCATCCAGTCGCTGCCCAAGTTCTGGCAGGCCGCCAGCCACCTGAACCCGTTTTTCTACATGATCGACGGTTTCCGCTACGGCTTCTTCGGCCAGAGCGACACCTCGCCCTGGCTGAGCCTGGGCATCGTGGGCGTGGCCTGGCTGGCTGTAAGTGCGTTCGCCGTGCACCTGCTGCGCTCGGGCTACAAAATCCGCCATTGACGGGGCACGGCGGCACCCGCGGGGTGCTGCGCCGCCTTTCTCACCTGTTTGAACCGACATGACCGCCGACCAACTCAAGGACATCATCCGCGCCGGCCTGCCCTGCGACCACATCGCGCTCGAAGGCGACGGCCGGCACTGGTTTGCCACCATCGTCTCGGCCGAGTTCGAAGGCAAGCGCGCCATCCAGCGTCACCAGCGCGTGTACGCCACGCTGGGCAGCAAGATGCACACCGACGAGGTGCATGCGCTGTCGATGAAAACCTACACCCCGGCCGAGTGGGCGGCCCGGGCTGCCTGACCATCTGCTATAAAAATAATAGCTGCTCGTGGTTAAAAAATAAGCACGAGCGGCCGATTTGATCGAAAGTCACGACACATGGACAAACTCCTGATCCGCGGCGGCCGCGCGCTGGCCGGCGAGGTGCTGGTCTCGGGCGCCAAGAACGCGGCGCTGCCGGAGCTGTGCGCCGCGCTGCTCACGGCCGAGCCGGTGACGCTGCACAACGTGCCGCAGCTGCAGGACGTGAGCACCATGCTGCGCCTGCTGCGCAACATGGGTGTGCAGGCCGAGCGTTCGGACGACGGCACGGTGCGCATCGATGCGTCGTCGCTCACCAGCCCCGAAGCGCCGTACGAGCTGGTCAAGACCATGCGCGCCTCGGTGCTCGCGCTGGGTCCGCTGCTGGCGCGCTTTGGCGAGGCCACGGTGTCGCTGCCCGGCGGCTGCGCGATCGGCTCGCGCCCGGTGGACCAGCACATCAAGGGCCTGCAGGCCATGGGCGCCGAGATCGTGGTCGAACATGGCTACATCATTGCCAAGCTGCCCGCGGGGCGCACCCGCCTCAAGGGCGCGCGCATCACCACCGACATGGTCACCGTGACCGGCACCGAGAACCTGCTGATGGCCGCCACGCTGGCCGAGGGCGAGACGGTGCTGGAAAACGCCGCGCAGGAACCTGAAATCGGCGACCTGGCCGAGATGCTGATCGCCATGGGCGCGCAGATCGAGGGGCATGGCACCAGCCGCATTCGCGTGCAGGGCGTGGAGCGCCTGCACGGCGCCACGCACCGCGTGGTGGCCGACCGCATCGAGGCTGGTACCTTCTTGTGCGCCGTAGCGGCGGCCGGGGGCCAGGCGCTGCTGCGCCACGGCCGTGCTGACCACCTGGACGCCGTGATCGACAAGCTGCGCGAGGCCGGCGTGCAGGTCGAGGCCGTACCCGAGGGCATCCGCATCCAGAGCCCGGGCGCGGCCCAGCTGCGCGCGCAGGGCTTCCGCACCACCGAGTACCCGGGCTTTCCCACCGACATGCAGGCGCAGTTCATGGCGCTCAATGTGGTGGCGCAGGGCACATCGACGGTCACCGAAACCATCTTTGAAAACCGCTTCATGCACGTCAACGAGATGCTGCGCCTGGGGGCGCGCATCCAGACGGATGGCAAGGTTGCGGTCATTGAGGGCCTGGGCGGCAGCGGTGCGCGCCTGTCGGGCGCTGCGGTGATGGCCACCGATTTGCGCGCGTCGGCCAGCCTGGTGATCGCCGGCCTGGTGGCCGACGGCGAAACCCTGGTGGACCGCATCTACCACCTGGACCGCGGCTACGACCGCATGGAAGCCAAGCTGCGCGGCCTGGGTGCCGACATTGAACGCATTGCATGAAGAACAACCCCCTGAGCGGCTTCGCCGCTTCCCCCTTCTCTCACGCTGCGCGTGGGACGGGGGACGCCGCCGGTGCACGCCAGCGAAGCGCCGCTTGGCCGGCTTGGCGGCCCTGGCACGGCGGCCCGCACTCTCGGCGTCCCGTGTTCAACCGTGCGGGGCGAAAAGAAGAACATCGGAGCAGATGAAATGACCATCACCCTGGCCCTCTCCAAGGGCCGCATCTTCGACGAAACCCTGCCACTGCTGGCCGCCGCCGGCATCCGCGTGCTGGAAGACCCGGACACCTCGCGCAAGCTGATTCTGCCCACCGACCAGCCCGACGTGCGCGTGGTGCTGGTGCGTGCGAGCGACGTGCCCACCTATGTGGAATACGGCGGTGCCGACCTGGGCGTGACCGGCAAGGACACGCTGATCGAACACGGCACGCAGGGCCTGTTCCAGCCGCTCGACCTGCAGATTGCGCGCTGCCGCGTGAGCGTGGCCGTGCGCGCCGACTTTGACTACCAGCACGCCGTGCGCCAGGGCGCGCGCCTGCGCGTGGCCACCAAGTACACCAGCATCGCGCGCGACTTTTTCGCGGCCAAGGGCGTGCACGTGGACATGGTCAAGCTCTACGGCAGCATGGAACTGGCGCCGCTCACCGGCCTGGCCGATGCCATCGTGGACCTGGTGTCCACCGGCAACACGCTCAAGGCCAACAACCTTGTCGAAGTCGAGCGCATCATGGACATCAGCTCCTACCTGGTCGTGAACCAGGCAGCGCTCAAGCTCAAGCAGGCGCGCCTGCGCCGCATCATCGACGCCTTTGCCTCCGCCATCCGCAAGGACTGACCCCGCCATGACCCTGTCTGCCACGCCCCTACGCCTGAGCACCGCCGCCGCCACCTTCGAGGCCGACTTCGCGGCCCGGCTGCACTGGTCGGCCGACACGGACGCGGCCATCGAACAGCGCGTGGCCGACATCCTGGCCGACGTGCAACAGCGCGGCGATGCGGCCGTGCTCGAGTACACGGCGCGCTTCGACGGGCTGCAGGCCGAGGGCCTGGCCGCGCTGGAGCTGACGCAGGCCGAGCTGAAGGCGGCTTTCGACGCGATCCCCGCGGTGCAGCGCGACGCCCTGCAAGCCGCCGCCCGCCGCGTGCGCAGCTACCACGAGGCGCAGAAAAAGGCCTCGGGCGAGAGCTGGAGCTACCGCGACGAAGACGGCACGCTGCTGGGCCAGAAGGTCACGCCGCTGGACCGTGTGGGCATCTACGTGCCCGGCGGCAAGGCCGCGTACCCGAGCAGCGTGCTCATGAACGCCATTCCCGCCCACGTGGCAGGCGTGCCCGAAATCATCATGGTGGTGCCCACCCCGCGTGGCGAGCGCAACCTGCTGGTGCTGGCCGCGGCCTACGTGGCAGGCGTCACGCGCGCCTTCACCATCGGCGGCGCGCAGGCCGTCGCCGCGCTGGCCTATGGCACGGCCACCGTGCCCAAGGTCGATAAGATCACCGGCCCGGGCAATGCCTACGTGGCCAGCGCCAAGAAGCGCGTGTTCGGCACCGTGGGCATCGACATGATTGCAGGCCCCTCGGAAATCCTGGTGCTGGCCGACGGCAGCACGCGGCCCGACTGGGTGGCCATGGACCTGTTCAGCCAGGCCGAACACGACGAACTGGCCCAGTCCATCCTGCTGTGCCCGGACGCGGCCTACCTCGACGCCGTGCAGCGCGAAATCGACCGCCTGCTGCCCACCATGCCGCGCGCCGAGATCATTGCCAAGAGCCTGAACGGCCGCGGCGCGCTGATCCTCACCCGCAGCATGGAAGAGGCCTGCGCCATCAGCAACCGCATCGCGCCCGAGCATCTCGAAGTCAGCAGCACGGACCCGCACCGCTGGGAGCCGCTGCTGCGCCACGCCGGTGCGATCTTTCTGGGCGCCTACACCTCCGAAAGCCTGGGCGACTACTGCGCAGGCCCCAACCACGTGTTGCCCACCAGCGGCACGGCCCGCTTTTCGAGCCCGCTGGGCGTGTACGACTTCCAGAAACGCTCCAGCCTCATCGAAGTGAGCGAACGCGGCGCCGAGAGCCTGGGCCGCATCGCCTCGGTGCTGGCCCACGGGGAGGGCCTGCAGGCCCACGCCCGTGCCGCCGAGATGCGCCTGCCCGGAGACACCGCATGACCACCCCACGCCCCGACCCGCTCGACCGCATCCGCCCCGATGTGCGGGCCATGCACGCCTATGTGGTGCAGCCGTCCACCGGCATGCTCAAGATGGACGCCATGGAAAACCCCTTCCGCCTGCCCGCGCACCTGCAGGCGGCGTTGGGCCAGCGCCTGGGCGGGCTGGCGCTCAACCGCTATCCCGGCGACCGCGTGGCCGACCTGAAGGCGGCCCTGGCGCGCTACGCAGGCTTGCCCGAGGGCCATGGCATGGTGCTGGGCAACGGCTCGGACGAGCTCATCACGCTGTTGGCCCTGGCCTGCGCGCGGCCAGGCACGGGCGAGCGCGCCACCATGGTCGCGCCCATGCCGGGTTTTGTGATGTACCCCATGAGTGCCCAGTTGCAGGGCCTCGATTTCGTGGGCGTGCCGCTCACGGCCGACTTTGAGCTGGACGCTGACGCGCTGTGCGCCGCGATTGCGCAGCACCGCCCGGCCATCACCTACATCGCCTATCCCAACAACCCCACCGCCACGCTGTGGGACGAGGCGGCCGTGCTGCGCGCCATCGACGCCGCAGCCGCCGTGGGCGGCCTGGTGGTGATGGACGAGGCCTACCAGCCGTTTGCACGGCGCAGCTGGATCGAGAACATCCGCGCCGAGCCCGCGCGCCATGCGCACGTGCTGCTCATGCGCACGCTCAGCAAGTTTGGCCTGGCCGGTGTGCGCCTGGGCTACCTGATGGGCCCGTCCGCGCTGGCGGCCGAGATCGACAAGGTGCGCCCGCCCTACAACGTGAGCGTGCTCAACTGCGAGGCCGCGCTGTTCGCGCTGGAGCACGCCGACGTGTTTGCCGCCCAGGCGGCCGAACTGCGCACCGAGCGCGGCCGCCTGGTGCAGGCCCTGCGCGCGCTGCCCGGGGTGGAGCGCGTGTGGGACAGCGAGGCCAACATGGTGCTCGTGCGCGTGGCCGATGCGGCCCGCACCTGCGAAGGCATGAAACAGCACAAGGTGCTGGTCAAGAACGTTTCTACAATGCACCCGTTGCTTGCCCGCTGCCTGCGCCTGACGGTGGGCAGCGCCGACGACAACGCCCACATGCTTGCCGCACTCCAGGCCTCGCTATGACGTCCTCCGCACTGGTTCCCTCGACCCCGGCCGACCCCAACGCCGACCGCGTGGCCGAAGTCACACGCAACACTTCCGAGACCCGCATCACCGTGCGTGTCAACCTCGACGGCACGGGCGAAGCCCGGCTGAACACGGGCATCGGCTTTTTTGACCACATGCTCGACCAGATCGCGCGCCACGGGCTGATCGACCTGCACGTGGACTGCGCGGGCGACCTGCACATCGACGGCCACCACACGGTGGAAGACGTGGGCATCACCCTGGGCCAGGCCTTTGCGCGCGCCGTGGGCGACAAGAAGGGCATCCGCCGCTACGGCCATGCCTATGTGCCGCTCGATGAAGCGCTGTCGCGCGTGGTGGTCGATTTTTCGGGCCGCCCGGGGCTGCACCTGCACATTCCGTTCACCAGCGGCATGATCGGCGGCTTCGACACCCAGCTCACCTACGAATTCTTCCAGGGCTTCGTGAACCACGCGGGCGTGACGCTGCACATCGACAACCTCAAGGGCGTGAACGCGCACCACCAGTGCGAAACCGTGTTCAAGGCCTTTGCCCGTGCGCTGCGCGCTGCGCTGGAACGCGACCCGCGCGCCGCAGGCGTGATTCCGTCCACCAAGGGCAGCCTCTGACGTCTTGCTGCGGCACAGCATAAAAAGCCTTGCTCGTGCTTGTCAGCGCTTGATTGTTTGCTATGAATAACGAAGCAAAGACCGTGGCCGTCGTGGACTACGGCATGGGCAACCTGCGCTCGGTGTCGCAGGCCGTGCAGGCGGCGGCCGCCGGTAGCGGCTGGACGGTGCTGGTCACGCAGCGGCCCGAAGACGTGCGCGCCGCCGCTCGCGTGGTGCTGCCCGGCCAGGGCGCGATGCCCGACTGCATGCGCGAGCTGCGCGAATCCGGCCTGCAGGCCTCCGTGCTCGAAGCCGCAGCCACCAAGCCGCTGTTTGGCGTGTGCGTGGGCATGCAGATGCTGCTGGACCACAGCGCCGAAGGCGACACCCCGGGCCTGGGCCTGATCCATGGCCAGGTGCGCAAGTTCGAGCTGGCGGGTCGCACCCAGCCCGACGGCAGCCGCTTCAAGGTGCCGCAGATGGGCTGGAACCGCGTGCGCCAGGTGCCGCATGGCGGTGCGGTGCATCCGCTGTGGGCCGGTATTCCGGACCAGAGCTGGTACTACTTCGTGCACAGCTTCTATGCGTCGCCCGACAATCCGACCCATTGCGCGGGTGAAACCGACTACGGTGCCCCCTTTGCGGCCGCCGTCGCGCGCGATAATATTTTTGCCACGCAGTTCCACCCGGAGAAGAGCGCGGACCACGGCCTGGCGCTGTACCGCAACTTCCTGCACTGGAATCCCTGATCCACCCACCCTCCGTTTCCCGGAAGCTCCACCAACCGTTCGGGCCGCGCACAGCCGTGGTCCGTTCCAGCGAACCACCATGTTGCTCATCCCCGCCATCGACCTCAAGGACGGCCACTGCGTACGCCTCAAGCAAGGTGATATGGACCAATCCACCACCTTTGGGGAAGACCCGGCCGCCATGGCCCGCCGTTGGGTGGACGCTGGCGCGCGCCGCCTGCACCTGGTGGACCTGAACGGGGCCTTCGCGGGCACGCCCAAGAACTTCAGCGCCATCAAGTCCATCCTGAAGGAAGTCGGCGACGACCTGCCCGTGCAATTGGGCGGCGGTATCCGCGACCTGGACACCATCGAGAAGTACATCGACGGCGGCCTGCGCTACGTGATCATCGGCACGGCCGCGGTCAAGAACCCGGGCTTTCTCAAAGACGCCTGCGTGGCCTTCGGCGGCCACATCATCGTGGGTCTCGATGCCAAAGACGGCAAAGTGGCCACCGACGGCTGGAGCAAGCTCACGGGCCATGAAGTGGTGGACCTGGCCAAGAAGTTCGAGGACTGGGGCGTCGAATCCATCATTTACACCGACATTGGCCGCGACGGCATGCTCTCGGGCATCAACATCGAGGCCACCGTCAAGCTCGCGCAGGCGCTGACCATTCCGGTGATCGCATCGGGCGGCCTGGCGGGCATGGCCGACATCGAAAAGCTCTGTGCCGTGGAAGACGAAGGCGTGGAAGGCGTGATCTGCGGCCGCGCCATCTACAGCGGCGACCTGGACTTTGCGGCGGCCCAGGCCCGCGCCGACGAACTCAACGGCTGATCCGCAAGGCGGCAGCCTGCCAGCGCTGCGGCCTGTTTGCCCTCCGGCGCTTGCGCGTGCTCGGCCGGTGGGTACCAACCCTCTTTTTTGCCCTGTCCTTCATGCTTGCCAAACGCATCATTCCTTGCCTTGACGTGACCGGAGGCCGGGTGGTCAAGGGCGTGAACTTCG
This sequence comes from Acidovorax lacteus, assembly GCF_039540375.1. Lineage (NCBI taxonomy): Bacteria > Pseudomonadati > Pseudomonadota > Betaproteobacteria > Burkholderiales > Comamonadaceae > Acidovorax > Acidovorax lacteus. Next base: position 62,044 of record NZ_BAABEX010000009.1, on the reverse strand, counting down.
TCGAACTGCGCGACGCGGGCGACCCGGTGGAAATCGCCGCACGCTACAACGCGCAGGGGGCGGACGAGCTCACTTTTCTGGACATCACCGCCACCAGCGACGGGCGGGACCTGATCCTGCCGATCATCGAGGCTGTGGCAAGCCAGGTGTTCATTCCACTCACCGTGGGCGGTGGCGTCCGCACCGTGGAAGACGTGCGCCGCCTGCTCAACGCCGGGGCCGACAAGACCAGCTTCAATTCGGCTGCGATTGCCAACCCGGACGTGATCAACGCGGCCTCGGCCAAGTACGGCGCGCAGTGCATCGTGGTGGCGATCGATGCCAAGCGCCGCACGGCCGAAGACGCGCAGCGTGTGGGCGCCGACGGCCGCCCGGTCGGCCCGGGCTGGGACGTGTACAGCCACGGCGGGCGCAAGAACACAGGCCTGGATGCCGTGGCCTGGGCCACCGAGATGGCGCGCCGCGGCGCAGGCGAGATCCTGCTGACCAGCATGGACCGCGACGGCACGAAGTCGGGCTTCGATTTGGACCTGACGCGTGCGGTGAGCGACGCCGTGAGCGTGCCGGTGATCGCCTCGGGCGGCGTGGGCAACCTCGACCACTTGGCCGACGGCGTGCAGCAGGGCGGGGCCGACGCGGTGTTGGCCGCAAGCATCTTCCACTACGGCGAATACACCGTGGGCCAGGCCAAGCAGCGCATGGCCGAGCGCGGCATTCCGGTGCGGCTGTAAGCGCGTGGTGGGGGGCACGGGTCACACCCGTGCCACGGATGACCTCCTCAGGCCCAGCCGTGGCGCTGCAGCCACTGCAGCAGGTGCCGGTTCACGGTGTCGGGCGCTTCCATGGTCAGCATGTGGCCGCAATCGGCAATGCAGTGCCATTCGGCCCGCGGCACCAGGGCCGCAATCTCCTGCGAGCACTCGCGCGGCGTGAGCGCGTCGCTGTCGCCGCAGAGCACCAGCACCGGGCAGCGCAAGGCTGGCAGGTGCGTGCGCGCGTCGGGCCGTGCCATGACAGCGCGGTTCTGGCGAATCAGTACCTCCGCCCCGGCGTCGAGCACAAAATCCAGATACGTCTGCACCAGCGCGGGCTGCGCAGCCTGTCGCGGGTGGAAAGCCAGCGCCACGTTGGGCTCGATCACCTCGCGCAGCTTGCCTTGCGCAAACAACGCGATGGCACCCTCGCGCAGCGCGTGCATCTCGGGCGTCTCTGGGCGGGCTGTGGTGCCCAGCAGGGCCAAGCCAGCCACACGTTCGGGGGCCTGGCGGGCTGCCTCCATGGCGATCATGCCGCCCATGGACGCGCCACACAGCAACAAACGCCCGGGGTTCTGGGCCAACACTGCTGCGGCCATCGCTTCGATCGTATCCAGTTCCGGCTTCTGTGCTGCCAGGCTCACCCGGGCCTCAAGCGGCCCAGGCATGGCGGGCTGCTGATGGGCCCACATGCGGGCATCGGCCGCCAGGCCAGGAATGAAAATCAGCGTCGGCAGGGCAGTGGTCATGCGGATAACGAAGAGGCCGTGGTGCGCTGGGAGCGCACCAGATCGTGGACGAATTGCAGCTTGTGCATGGCGCCGGCCGACAGCGCAAACGGGTACGCGTCGTCCTGCCCCAGGCTGCGGTTGAGGCTGTTGAGCATCAGCGTCAGGGGCACCCATTCGCGCACCATCGCGTCAAACGGGCGCTCGGGCGCTGCAAACGGATCGTGCACATGAAAGCGCTGGGGCGACTGCGGGTCGGGCACTGCAAAGCCGGCCGAATAGCTGGCGGCGGTTTCGAGCAGGTCGATCAGGTGCAGGTAGTGGGCCCAGGTTTCGGCCCAGTCCTCCCACGGGTGTGCGGTGGCGTAGGCGCTCACATGCTGCGCTTCCCATCCGGCAGGCGGGCCGCCGCGCGCATAGTGCGCCCTGAGCGCGGCTGCGTAGTCGGCGCGCTCATCGCCAAAGAGTTGCCGGAATGCGTCCAGAGGCCCACCGTCGCGCACCAGGCTGTCCCAGAAGAAGTGGCCTGATTCGTGCCGCAGGTGGCCAATCAGCGTGCGATAGGGCTCTCCCATGGCCACCCGGCGCCGTGCGCGTTCGTCGTCGTCGGCTTCGGCCACATTGAGCGTGATCATGCCGTTGAGGTGGCCGGTGAGCACCGCAGGCTTGCCCGGCTGATCAGCCAGAAACTCGAAGCGCGGGCGCCGCGCGGCGTCCGGATGCTCCAGGCCCAGCCGCGCCAGTGTGTAAAACAGATGGCGCTTGGCCGCCTCGATCTTGCGCCAGCGCCGCAGGTGGGCCGGATCGGCCAGATTGGGCAGGGTGCGCGTCTGGCGGCATGACGCGCACCAGGGGTTGGAGTCGTCGGCATCCACCGCAAAGTTGCAGGCTTGGTAGAGCGTGTGGTTGCGGCACAGCCGGTAGTACCGCACCGGGCCAGGCGTTGCTGGGGGCGCGTGTGCGCTCGCAGCCCCACGGGCGCGCAGTACGCCTGCAGCGCTCTCAGAGCCGGCAGGCTCCAGCGCGCGCATGGACAGGGTGTGAGGGTCGAACGCGAGTGTGCTGTGGCAGTGCAGACATTGCACGCTGTCGAAGAACACCAGATGGCCACAGTGGCTGCAGTTGAAGACCCGCATGCGCGCAGCTTATACCGAACCGGCTACCACGGGGGCGGTGGAGGGGGGCGTCCACAGCAAGGGGTGATCACCATCGTCAGACCCTTGGGCGCGCCGAATCTGCGCTGCGCTTGCATGCGGGCGCAGCGCCGGCCTCAGGGGCGCACCACGATGCTGTTGCGCACGTCCCGCACGCCCCTGGTGTTGCGGGCAATCGCTTCGGCCTGGTTCTTCTCAGCCTGCGACTTGGCAAACCCCGAGAGCTGGACCGTGCCATTGAGCGTCTCGACGCTGATCGACGTGGCTGCGACCGTACGGTCTTCGGCCATCCGGGCCTTGATGGCCGTGGTGATACCGGCATCGTCCACATACGCGCCCACCGTTTGTTGTTGGCGGGCGACCGAGCAGCCGGTACTGGCCAGCACGGTCAGGCCCAGGAGGACAGCGGTGGTTGCAATGCGCAGGGGTTTCATGGAAAGCTCCTTCAGGATGGGAATGGGATGCGAGATGCGATGAGAGGGATGCGATGGTGACCGTCTTGCGGGCGTTTGCGCAGGGTGGCATGTGTGTCCGGCTTTCAGATCCGGAATCCATGGGTCAGCCAGCCTTCGCGCACCCAGCCCATGATGCATGTCAGCACAGCCATGACAACGGACGCAGCGAACAGGGTCTTGGCAATGCCCACAGCCGCTGCAGCCGCGCCGCCCCATCCGAGCCAGGCCGGGATCAGGGCAATCACAAGTCGCCCGACCGCGCAGTGCAACATGGGCTTCTCCTTAGGCTGCAGGTGGGCATCTTCGGCCACTGTAAGGACAGGGGAGCCCAAAGGATGCCAGTGTGTAGCCCGGTCCGGTGTCGGCGGCGGGAGGGTGCGCTTGTCGGCCGGGTCCTACGGGGTGGTACTCAGGCGTGGTCGCTCCTGCGCAGGATGGGCAGAACCGCCGACACCAGCGTGCCGTTACCGGGTGCCGATGCAATGGAGAGCTTGCCGCCTGCAGCCTCGACCCGGTGGCGCATACCGGCAAGGCCGTGCGAGTTCGGGCGGATTGAGCCGGGATCAAAGCCTTCGCCGTCGTCGCGCACCTGCACATCCACATGGGTGGGATGGCCGTGCACCGTGACGAGGACCTTGCGTGCTCTGGCGTACTTGCCGATGTTGGTCAGCGCCTCCTGAACGAGCCGGTACACGGTGAGCTGAGACGCCTCGGGAAGCGGTACGTTTTCCAGGTTGGTTTCCACATCCAGTCCGGCGCGCTCCGCATATTCGCGCGTCAGAATCTCCAGTGCTGCCGTAAGCCCCAAATTCGACAGCGACGAGGGGCGGAGGTCTTCGATGATGCGGCGCTTGAGCGCGATGCCACTGTTGAGTGTCTCGGTCAGATGGCGCAAGCGTTCGGCCACCTCAGGGGGCTGCGCATCGATTTTGGACTTCAGGCGCGCCACATCGAGTTTGGCGGCCGTGAGCAATGCGCCAAGCTCGTCGTGCAGTTCGCGCGCGAGATGGCCGCGCTCCTCTTCTCGCACCTGCTGCAGGTGGTTGGCCAATTCGCTGAGCGTGGCTGTGCGCTCGCGCACCAGCACCTCCAGGCGGTCCCGCTCGCGCTCCAGGATCTCTTGCTGGCGCTGGCTCAGCCCTTGCAATGCACGCGCCTGGCGCAGGTACAGGTAGAAGGCCAGCAGCCCGATCGCGGTGACGACCGCGATGCCGATGCGGGACTGCATCAGCGACTGGGTCACCTGGTCGCGCGCACGGTTCAGGCGCACGTCGCTGCGCTGGATCAGCTCTCGCGCGTGCAGGCGAATGGCCTCCATATGCTCGCGGCCCACGTCGGTGTGGAGCACGAATTTCCACGCATCGTCATTGCCTTGCTTGCGCAGTCGCACACTGAGATCCATCTCGGCCAGCTTGCGCGACACCTGGCGCGATAGAAGCGCCATCTCCGGCACATCCTCACGGTAGGGCAGGAAATGGTTTCGAAGTGTGTCGAGGTGCAGATTGACCTGTGACACGGCGTTGTCGTAGGGCTCCAGATAGGCCTCGCTGCCTGTGAGCAGATACCCGCGCTGGCCCGTCTCAGCATCCAGCATGCTCTGCAGCAGCACGTTGACGGCACGGCGCGATTCCAAGGCGCTGCCCATCTCCGCCACCGCTTGTTGTGATTGCATGTGCCCCACTTCATTGATGCCCACGAGCACCAGCGAGGCGAGCAACGCCATGGGCAGGCTGATCGCTTTTTGCCGGGCCCGTGGCCACCACTGCAGGATTCGGTCGATAAGATTCATGGCGACCCCACGGGGTGAGAAGTTACGAGACACACAGCCTCGTTACACCGTGTGAGACGCCGCCAGCGACAGTCGGGAATCTCACGGTGCTTTGACAGCAGCCGTGCCGCCTCAACGAAAGAGAGTTCAATGATCAAGATCGGCATCGTGGATGACCATGCAATCGTGCGCTCGGGTCTGCGCCAGTTCCTGGCGGAGCATGTGGATCTGCGCGTGGAGGGCGAGGCGGCCAACGGCCGCGAGGCCATCGACCTGGTGCGCAACAAGGAACTCGACGTTCTGCTCATGGACTTGTCCATGCCCGGACAGAGCGGTCTGGATGCGTTGGCCATGCTGCGTGCCAAGGCACCGGACATGGGCATCTTGATCCTGAGCGGCTATCCGGAGGAACATTACGCCATCAACCTCATCCGGCAGGGCGCGAGCGGCTATCTCAACAAGGAGTGCGAGCCTTCCGAGATCGTCGAGGCCATTCGGACAATTGCGTTGGGTCGCCGATACCTCACGCCCGCTGTCGCCGAGCTGCTGGCTCAGCAACTGAACCGGAAGGACGATGCCCCGGTACATGAGCGTTTGTCGGAACGGGAGTTCCAAGTGTTTCTCAAGCTTGCCAAGGGCGAGACGGCTGGCGATATCTCGAAGGCGCTGTCGCTCAGCGTAAAGACGGTGAGCACCTACCGAACGCGGCTGATGGAGAAGATGGGTCTGTCTTCCAACAGCGATCTCACGTACTACGCACTCAAGAACCGCTTGATCGACTGACGCGCCGCGCACAGGCCGCCGTACCAGAGGCTTGTGCGACCAGCGGACGCAAGCCCGACCGGCTGGCCTGCGTGCGATCCCCATCGCCCGGCTCATTCGCTGGCGACCGGCCCACTCCCCGTGTGCAGGGGGGCACGCTGTGCATGTGCTACGCAGTATTCCACCAGCCCGTCAATTTCATTGGATTTGTCGAACACGGCATCCACCCCCAACTGCGCACAGCGCATGCGCACATCAGGCGTTGCGTAGTTGCTCAGAACCACCATCCGTTGGGCCGTGCCACGATCGCGGCAGGCCTCGAGCACGCCCAAACCGCTGCCCTGGCGCAGGAACAGGTCCACGATGGCCAGGTCCCAGTCTTGCGGGTGTTGCTGCAGCCAGCGCTTGCCTTCCTCTTCGGTTTCCGCAACGCCCACGGTCTCGACTGCGGCCAGTTCTTCCAGCGTTCCGATGAGGTTCTCACGGATGGTGGCGTTGTCTTCAACGATGTATGCGCGCAGTTTCACGGCCTGAATCCCGGGTGGCACCAGACCTCTCCGGTCGCCTGACTGCAATGTAGGGCAGCGCCGGGCGGGATTGTGCCAGCGGCGACGGGCTGAGCCTGTAGGTCCGCTCCTACAGGCGATCCGAGCACACCGGGCACCCGGGATCGCGGGCGGTGCGCAGGCTGCTCCATTCCATGGTGCGACCGTCGAGCATCAACAGTCGGCCTGCCAGTGACGGGCCTGCGCCGGTTACCAGTTTGAGCGCTTCGGCCGCCTGCATGGCCCCCACCACCCCCACCAGGGGAGCGAATACCCCCATGGTGGAGCAGCGCACCTCTTCGAAATCGGCTTCTGGTGGAAACAGGCACCCATAGCAGGGGGCGTCCGGCACGCGGGGATCCACCACCGTGATCTGGGCGTCGAAGCGGATGACCGCGCCGGCGACCAGCGGAACGTTGTGGCGTACGCAGGCCGCATTCACGGCCTGGCGGGTGCGGTAGTTATCGCTGCAGTCCAGCACGACATCCTTGCCCGCGACGAGCCGATCGAGCAGCGCTTCGTCGGCGCGTTCCGCCACAGTGGTCACCTGCACTTCGGGGTTGATGGAGTGCACAGCGCACGCGAGGGATTCGACCTTGTGGTGCCCGATCCGGTGGGTGGTGTGGGCGATCTGGCGCTGCAGGTTGGTCAGGTCCACGCGGTCGTGGTCCACCACCGTGAGCCGACCGACACCCGATGCGGCGAGGTACAGCACTGCCGGGCACCCCAGGCCGCCTGCGCCGATGACGAGCGCATGGGCCTCAAGTGCGCGCTCCTGTCCTTGGATGCCGACTTCATCGAGCAGGATGTGGCGTGAGTAGCGCAGCAGTTGATCGTCGTTCATGGCATTCGGGCAGTGCAGGATGGAAGACGGGCCGGACTTTCTTGCGAAAGACCGGCCCGTCGGTCGGATGCGCAGCGGCAGAGGCCGCTCAGCGTCAGTTTTCTTTCTTCTCGTCCGGGCGTTCCGTCAGGGTCTTGCTGACCATCACCGGCCGTCCCTTGAGCTGGTTGAGCGCCTGTTGCAACTGGAAGTCCTTGTCCGAGCCAAACTCGGGCAGCCGACGCTCGCTGCTGGCCTTGGCATTGCGGGCTTCTTCTTCCAGACGCTTGCGCGCTTCCTCCCGTGCTTTTTCACGGGCAGGGTCCTTGCGTTCTTCGCCCTGGCCGCCCGACAGGTGCTTGTCCAGGTCGGCCTCGCGCATGCGCAGGGCCGCAAACACGTTGCCTTCCTCAGACTCGTCCAGCATCACGTCGGGCACGATGCCCTTGGCCTGGATGGTTTTGCCACTGGGGGTGTAGTAGCGCGCCGTCGTCAGCTTGAGCGCAGTATCGGGCCCCAGCGGTCGTACGGTCTGCACCGAACCCTTGCCGAACGTCTGGCTGCCCATGATGGTGGCGCGCTTGTGGTCCTGCAAAGCACCCGCCACGATTTCGCTGGCCGAGGCCGAACCTTCGTTCACCAGCACCACCAGCGGCACATTCTTGAGCGAGGCCGGCAGGCGTTTGAGCGGATCCGGCCCGCCGCGGCGCTGGTAGTACTCGGGCGACGCCTTGAATGTCGCCTTGCTCTCAGGCAACTGGCCGTTGGTGGTCACCACCGTTACGTTCTCGGGCAGGAAAGCGGCCGAGATGGCCACCGCCGCATCCAGCAGGCCGCCGGGGTCGTTGCGCAGATCCAGCACCAGCCCCTTGAGCTGCGGATCCTGCTTGTAGACCTCTTCAACCTTGCGCACGAAGTCTTCCACTGTGCGCTCCTGGAACTGCGACACCCGGATCCAGGCGTAACCCGGTTCAATCAGCTTGCCCTTGACGGATTGTGTGCGGATCTCTTCGCGCGTGATCGTCACCGGGAAAGTGCGGTTTTCCTCGCGGCGGAAGATGGTGAGCGTGACCTTGGTGTTGGGCTCGCCACGCATGCGCTTGACGGCTTCGCTCAACGTCAGGCCTTTCACCGCCGTGTCGTCGATCTTGGTGATCAGGTCGTTGGTCTTGAGGCCCGCGCGGAAGGCGGGCGAGCCTTCGATCGGCGACACCACCTTGACCAGCCCGTCTTCCTGGCTGATCTCGATGCCCACGCCCACGAATCGCCCGGAGGTGCCTTCGCGGAATTCCTTGAACGACTTTTTGTCGAAATACTGCGAGTGCGGGTCGAGGCTGGCCACCATGCCCGAGATCGCGTCGGTGATGAGCTTTTTGTCGTCCACTGGCTCGACGTAGTCGGTCTTGACCAGACCGAACACGGCCGACAGTTGCTGGATCTCTTCCAGCGGCAGCGGTGTCATGGCGCCGCGCGCCACCGTCTGCAAAGACACGGTCGTGAGCGCACCCGCCACGACCCCGATCGACACCCACCCCGCAATTTTGAGTTTCTGACCCATACAGCACCTACAGAACCGCTTCAATATACACCTTGGAACGCGCGCAGGCGCGCCGGTTCCGCAGAGCGCAAAGCTTTGCGGGGTTTTCGTGTCCGCCAGAGGAGGGCTCCCGGCGCTTGGTGCGCTCCGGAGCCAGACGGGCGGCGGTCAGCCCTTGCCCTGGGCGGCCACGGCCGCTGCAGCACGGGCCGCTGCTTCGGCGTCGCCCAGGTAGTAGTGGCGCACGGGGCGCAGTTCAGCGTCCAGTTCGTACACCAGCGGAATGCCGTTGGGGATGTTCAGGCCCACGATGTCGGCGTCCGAGATGTTGTCCAGGTACTTGACCAGGGCGCGGATGGAATTGCCATGCGCCGCCAGTACCACGCGCTGGCCGGCGCGGATGGCCGGGGCCATGGTCTCGTTCCAGAAAGGCAGCACGCGCGCTACGGTGTCCTTGAGGCACTCGGTCAGCGGCACCTGGGCGGGGTCGAGGCCCGCGTAGCGGATGTCGCCGCGCTCGCAGCGCGGGTCGGTCGGCTCCAGCGCCGGTGGCGGCGTGTCGTAGCTGCGGCGCCAGACCAGCACCTGCTCGTCGCCGTACTGTTTGGCCATGTCGGCCTTGTTCAGGCCCTGCAGCGCGCCGTAGTGGCGTTCGTTCAGGCGCCAGCTGTGTTGCACAGGCAGCCAGGTGCGGTCCATCTCGTCCAGGCAGTGCCACAGTGTGCGCGTGGCGCGCTTGAGGACGCTGGTGTAGGCGATGTCAAACTCGTAGCCTTCGGCGCGCAGCAGGCGGCCGGCGTTCTTGGCCTGTTCGATGCCGGTGGCGGTCAGGTCCACGTCGGTCCAGCCGGTGAACCGGTTCTCCAGGTTCCAGGTCGATTCTCCGTGGCGAATCAGTACGAGTTTGTGCATGTTGTCCTTCAGCGGCGCGGGTCAAAACCGCGCATTCTAAAATCCAAGGTTCTGTAGCCCTTTCACGACCATGAAATTCGTCCTTGACAACTGGTATCTGATCGTCCTTGCGCTGGCTTCTGGCGGCCTCCTGCTGTGGCCTACGCTGCGCTCGGGCGGCGGCTCGCTCACGCCGGCCAGCGCCGTGCAGCTCATCAATCGCGAGAAAGCCGTGGTCATCGACGTGTGCGAAACCGAAGAGTTTGCGGCCGGCCATGTGGTGGGGGCCAAGAACCTTCCTCTGGGCCAGTTCGAAGAACGCCTCGCGGGCACCGTCAAGAACAAAGCCCTGCCGCTGGTCATCGTGTGCGCCAGCGGCGCGCGCGCGCAACGGGCTGTGGGTCTGGCCAAGAAGCTGGGCTACGAGAACGCCCAAGCCCTGTCGGGCGGCATGCGCGCATGGCGCGAGGCCAACCTGCCGGTCGAAAAGGCCTGACCCCCACTGCACCAGGAGCCGCCATGCCCGCCGTGAAGATGTACACCACCGCCGTCTGCCCCTACTGCATCCGTGCCAAGCAGATCCTGCACGCCAAGGGCGTCGAGTCCATCGAGGAGATCCGCGTGGACCAGAACCCCGAGGAGCGCATGCGCATGATGGAGATCACCGGCCGCCGCACCGTGCCGCAGATCTTCATCGGCGACACCCATGTGGGCGGCCACGACGACCTGGTGGCGCTGGACGCCCGCGGTGGCCTGATGCCCCTGCTGGCCGGTCAGTGAACCGGCTGTTGGCCGCTGCATAATGCAGGCCGTGTGCCCGCTCTGGGAGCCTCTCCCGGGCGGGCTTTGTTTTGTGACCCTTACCGTTGAGCAGAGAGAGACCTCACCATGGCCGACCAAGAGACCCCCGTGTTCCAGATCCAGCGCGTGTACCTGAAAGACCTGTCGCTCGAACAGCCGAACTCGCCCGCGATCCTGCTGGAACAGGAATCCCCGAGCGTGGACATCCAGCTCGGCGTGGAGGCCCTGCCGGTGGCCGAAGGCATTTTTGAAGTTTCGGTGACCGCCACGGTGCAGACCAAGATCCAGGACAAGACGGTGTTCCTGGTCGAGGCCAAGCAGGCTGGCATCTTCGAAATTCGCAACATTCCCGAAGACCAGATGGGCGCAATCATGGGCATTGCCTGTCCGCAGATCGTGTACCCCTACCTGCGTGGCAACGTGGCCGACGTGATCAACCGCGCAGGCTTCCCGCCCGTGCACCTGGCGGAAATCAACTTCCAGGCCATGTACGAGCAGCAAAGCCAGGCGGCCGCAGCGTCGTCTATCGCCCAGTAACGCACCACTCCCGGGCACACCTGGCAGCGGCAAGGCGCTGCCCGACCGTCACGCCCGGGCCTGCGATGAGCGCATTGCAGATTCTGGTGCTGGGGGCCGGGGCCTGGGGTACCGCCGTGGCGGCCAGCGCGGCCGCCCATCCCGCAGGCCATGCTGTCACGCTCTGGGCACGCAGCCCCGAGCAGGCAGCCCAGATGCAGGCCTGCCACGAAAACACCCGCTACCTGCCCGGCATTCCGCTGCCATCCGCCTTGCGGGTGGCCAGCGGCGACTGGGCGGCGCTGGCGCGCGCGGCCGATCTCGTCATCGTCGCCACGCCCATGGCCGGGTTGCGCGGCATGCTGCAGGCCCTGGCGCCCGTGGCCCGCGCCCCTGTGGCCTGGCTGTGCAAAGGGTTTGAGCAGCCCCAGCCCGGTGCCGCGGCTGGTGGCGCTGGTCTGCTCGCGCACGAGGTGTGCGAGCAGGTGGCGCCCGGCCTGCTGGCAGGCGTGCTCAGCGGTCCCAGCTTTGCCCAAGAGGTGGCCCGTGCCCAACCCACCGCCATGGTGGCCGCCAGCCCGCATGCGCCCGTGCGCGATGCGCTGGTACGGGCGCTGCACGGCCCCAGCGTGCGCGTGTACGCGAATGACGATTGGGTGGGCGTGGAAGTGGGCGGTGCGGTGAAGAACGTGCTGGCCATTGCCACCGGCCTGTGCGACGGCCTGCAACTGGGCCTGAACGCCCGCGCGGCCCTGGTCACGCGCGGCCTGGCCGAAACCACCCGCCTGGGCCTGGCCCTGGGCGCGCGCGCCGAGACCTTCATGGGCCTGTCGGGTCTGGGCGACCTGGTGCTCACGGCCACGGGCGACTTGTCGCGCAACCGGCGCGTGGGGCTGCTGCTCGCATCCGGCCAGACGCTGGCCCAGGCCGTCGAATCGCTGGGCCATGTGGCCGAGGGCGTGTACAGCGCCCGCACCGTGGCCGGGCGCGCACGCCAGTTGGGCATTGAAATGCCCATCACCGAGGCCGTGGTCGGCCTGCTGGACGGGCGTCTGGCCCCGGCCGAAGCCGTGGCCCAGCTCATGGGCCGCGACCCGGCCGCCGACCGGCCTGTGTGAACCCGCACGCTCCTGCGGGCGAGGCGTTCAACCCCCTGCCGGCAGCGCGGCCCCGTGCGTAGCCGGTGCAGCCCTTCAGCAGGGGGTCTGAGTCGTTTCAGCCCGTATTCCCGCAGCAGCGCTGTTTGGGGGCGGCACGGGCACCCCGGCCTCAGAGCCCGCGTTCGAGCGCCAGCAGTTCCTCCACCGTCTGGCGGCGGCGGATCAGCCGGTGCGCATCGCCGTCCACCAGCACTTCGGCCACCAGCGGGCGGGTGTTGTAGTTGGACGACATCGACGCGCCATACGCCCCGGTGTCGTGCAGCACCACCAGGTCGCCCACCGTGGCCGGCGTGAGCGGGCGCGGCTGCACCACGCCGCCGTCGCCCTGCGTGAACACGTCGCCCGATTCGCACAGCGGCCCGGCCAGCACGGTGGGGCGCGGTGCTGGCGTGCTGCCGTCGCGGCGCAGCACCGTCATGGCATGGAAGCTGCCGTACATCGACGGGCGCATCAGCTCGTTGAAGCCCGCATCCACCAGCACGAAATGGTTGCGGCCCACGTCTTTGGTGGCACGCACCTCGGCCAGCAGCACGCCCGATTCGGCCACTAGGAAGCGGCCCGGCTCCAGCTCCAGGGCCAGCGGGTGGCCCAGCACGGCCTCAGCCTGCTGGCGGGCGGCGTTCCACAGCCCGAAGTAGTGCTGCGTGTCCACCACCGCATCGCCTTCGCGGTAGGGAATCGACAGCCCGCCGCCGGCCGACAGGGCGTGCAGGTCCATGCCTGCCGCCTGGGTGGTACGCACCAGTTGCACCATGGCTCCGCAGACTTCCGAGAGGTGTCCGTAGTCCACGCCCGAGCCGATGTGCATGTGCAGGCCCACCAGGCGCAGCCCGTGCTGGCGGATGGCGGCCAGCGCAGCGGGCAGGTCGGTGTGCCAGATGCCGTGCTTGCTGTGCTCCCCGCCGGTGTTGGTCTTGTTGCTGTGGCCGTGGCCAAAGCCCGGGTTGATGCGCAGCCACACGGCATGGCCCGGCGAGCGCTCGCCCAGCTGGTGCAGCATGTCGATGGAGCCTGCGTTCACCGGCACGCGGTGCTCGACCACGCAGTCGAGCGTCGGCGCATCGAACAGGTCGGCCGTGAACACGATGCCCGAAGGCTCGGCATCGCCTGCGGTGTAGCCGGCCTCCAGCGCGCGCAGGATCTCGCCGCGCGAGACCGCGTCCACCTTCACGCCCTGCTCGCGCATCAGCCGCAGGATGTGCACGTTCGAGCAAGCCTTCTGCGCAAAGCGCACGGTGTCGAAGTTCGACACCTGGGCGATGCGCTCGCGGATCGTGGCGGCGTCGTACACCCACAGCGGCGTGCCATAGGTGCGGTCCAGGGTCCAGAGTTGGTCGGGGGTGAAGCGGTGGGCCATGGAGAATCCGGCAAAAAAGGGGGAGGAGGCTGCCGGCCATGCGCGGTACCGACCAGCGTAGCCCGCATGATGGCGCGCTACCGTCATGCTGTCCAATGCTCGTTATTGGTAGGTGTATGCAATCCGGATATGCTGGCGCAATGGCCTCCCATGCCCCTTCACCGCCCACGCCCGCATCGCCCCGCGCCCGCCGCCGTGGCAGCAATGGCCCGCGCACCACCGCGGTCGGGCCCACGCCCGATGCGGTGCCTGCGCGCGCAGCACCGCCGCGCATCACCCACCGCCAGCTTGAGGTGTTCCGCGCCGTCATGACCACCGGCAGCGTGACGGCGGCCGCAGCGCTGCTGCACAGCTCGCAACCCACGCTCAGCCGCGAGATCGCGCGCTTCGAGCAATTGCTGGGCTACCCGCTGTTCGAGCGCACGCCGGGCCGCCTGCGCCCCCATGCGCGTGCCCTGGCGCTGTGGGACGAGGTGCAGCGCGCCTGGACGGGGCTGGAGCGCGTGGCCGATCGCGCGCTGGCGCTGGGCCGCTCAGAAGCTGCCGAGCTTGCCGTGGCCTGCGTGCCCGCGCTGGCCCAGGCCCTGCTGCCCGGTGCGGCTGCGCGGCTGCTCGCGCAGCGGCCTGGCCTCGCGCTGTCGGTCACACCGCAAGAATCCCCCTTGCTGGAGGAATGGCTGAGCGCCCAGCGCTTTGACCTGGGCCTGAGCGAGCAGCGCGGCGCACCCCCGGGCACCACCGCCGAGCCGCTGCTAGCGGTGGACGAACTGGCCGTGCTGCCCGCAGGCCACCCGCTGGCCGCCAAGCCGCGCCTGCGCGCGCAAGACTTTGACGGTCTGCCTTTTGTGAGCCTGGCCCCCGACGACCCCTACCGCCGCGCCATCGACGCGTGGATGGCCGAGTCGGGCGTGGCACGCCGCATGGCCGTGCAAACCCACAGCGCCGTGGCCGTCTGCGCCATGGTGCAGCACGGCCTGGGCGTGGGCATCGTCAACCCGCTCACCGCCCTGGCCTGCGCAGGCCCGGGCCTGGTGCTGCGGCCGCTGGCCACGTCGCTGCCCTTTTGCGTGACCCTGCTGCGCCCCGCCCACCGCCCGCACGCGCCCGAGGCCGACCTGCTGGCCCAGGCGCTGCACGCCGAGGCCGCGGCGCTGCGCCAGCGCTTGGCTGCGCTGGTGGGGGAGGAGAAGATATTTGCTATCAAAAAGTGAGCTGCTCGTGCTTTATAAACAAGCACAAGCGGCCGATTTGGTTCTCTTTCATAAAGCTCGATCGGGCCATCGATGGCTCGGGCTGCCTCCAGAAGCTGCCGCGCAGCGGCTCAGGGGGGCCTTTCAAGACCTCCGCTTCGTCACCAAGGCGAAAACCGGCGCAGTCCGCCAAGCCCAGGGGCATCGAGCAAGGGTCGCCCCGCAGCGAGGATGCCGTCCCCCTGCCCGCAGGGCGCAGCCCTGCGAGAGCGGGGGGAAGCCGCGCAGCGGCTCAGGGGGGTGCCTCTTCTAGCACTCCAGGTTGTCAATCAAGCGCGTGCGCCCCAGCTTGGCTGCACCCAGCGCCACCAGGCTGCCCGGCGCATCGCTGGCCGTGGGGGGCAGCAGGTCGCTGCGGCGGCGCACCGTAAGGTAGTCGGGTTCCCAGCCGCGTGCGCGCAGGGTGTGCAGGGCCTCGGCTTCCAGGGCGGCCTGGGCCTCGGGTGTGGCCGGGGCGGTGGCCGCCCAGGCGGTGGCCAGACGGGCCAGGGCCTGGGGCAGGGCGGTGGCTTCGGCGCGCTCGGCCGGGCTCAGGTAGCCGTTGCGCGAGCTCAGCGCCAACCCATCGGGCGCGCGCTGCGTGGCCCCGGCCACGACCTGCACGGGCAGCGCAAACTGCTGCACCATGCGGCGCACCACCAGCAGTTGCTGGTAGTCCTTCTGCCCGAACACGGCGGTGCCGCCGGTGCGGCCCAGCACGAGCGCAAACAGCTTGAGCACCACGGTGCACACGCCCCCGAAGAAGCCGGGGCGAAAGCGGCCCTCCAGCAGGTCGGCCAGCGCCGGGTCGGGCTGCACGCGGAAGGTTTGCGGCTCGGGGTACAGGTCGGCCTCGCGCGGGGCAAACAGCACGTCGCAGCCGGCGGCCTCCAGCGCGGCGCAGTCGGCCGCGAAGGTGCGCGGGTAGCTGTCGAAGTCTTCATGCGGCAGAAACTGCAGCCGGTTCACGAAGATGCTGGCCACGGTGCAGTCACCCAGCGTGCGTGCCTGGCGCACCAGGGCGATGTGGCCGTCGTGCAGGTTGCCCATGGTGGGCACAAAAGCGGGGTGCTGGCGGCCGGCCAGGGCGGCGCGCAGTTCGTCGGGGGTGCGGGCGATGTGCATGGGGGCTCCAGTGGGGTTCGGGGGCGCGCTCACCAGGCGTGGCGCGTGTCGTCGGGAAAGCGCCCGTCCTTCACGGCGCGCACGTAGGCTTCGAACGCGCCGCGCACGCTGCCCGCATCGGCCAGAAAATCGTGCACGAAGCGCGGCACGCGGCCCAGGTGGGCGCCGAGCATGTCGTGCATCACCAGCACCTGTCCGGCCGTGCCGCGGCCTGCGCCAATGCCGATGGTGGCGCAGTGCGCGAGCGCGTCGGTGATCTCGGCCGCCAGCAGGGCGGGCACCATCTCCAGCACCAGCAGGCGGGCTCCGGCGTCTTGCAGCGCGAGTGCGTCGGCGCGCAGCTGGCGCGCGGCCTGGTCGCCCTGGCCCTGCACGCGGTAGCCGCCCAGCGCATGCACCGTCTGTGGCGTGAGGCCCAGGTGCGCGCACACCGGAATGCCGCGCTCGACCAGGAAGGCCACCGTGGGCACCGTCCAGCCGCCGCCTTCGAGCTTGACCATGTGCGCCCCCGCCTGCATGAGCTGGCAGGCGCTGCGCAGGGCCTGTTCGCGGCTTTCGGCGTAGCTGCCGTAGGGCAGGTCGGCTACCAACCATGCTGTGCCCTGCACGCGTTGCAGGCCACGTGCCACCGAGGCGGTGTGGTAGGCCATGGTGTCGAGCTGCACGCCCACGGTGCTGGGCAGGCCCTGGCAGACCATGCCCACCGAATCGCCCACCAGCAGGCAGTCCACGCCCGCCGCGTCGGCCACGGCGGCCAGCGTGGCGTCGTAGGCCGTGAGCATGGCGATCTTCTCGCCCGCGGCGCGCATCTGCTGCAGGCGCGGCAGGCTCACGGGCTTGCGCACGGGCAGGGGCGACGCCGGAGGCAGCGTGCCATAAGGCGTACCGGGCGTGGCCGGTGCGGCGGCGGTGCTCGCGGCGGGTGGCGGGGTGGGCGTCATGCGGGGCTCCTGCAAAAGGGGTCGGCAAAACTGCTGCGGTGCAGCAAAGTGCGCGGAGTCTAGGCGTTGCGCGCCAGGCCGCGTTAGAGACTCCTCTCGACCCATGCGGTTTTGCCGCGCGCGCGGCGCGGATACCCGGGCAGGCCCCGGCAGCCCCTGCGCCGATGCGGCTATGCTTCGCGCCCATGACCGCACCGACGACCGCTTTGCCCCAGGCTTTGACCCAGGAATACACCCTCGAATCCGTGGCCGCCCTGGCCCAGGCCGACGTGGCCCGCGCGCTGGCCGAAGACGTGGGCACCGGCGACCTGACCGCTGGACTGATCGACCCCGGCCGCCGCGCCCGCGCCCGCGTGATCGCGCGCGAGGCCGCCGTGCTGTGCGGCGCGCCCTGGGCCGACGCCGCCTTGCGCGCGCTGGACCCGACGGCCACCTCGACCTGGCATGTGCCCGAGGGTGGGCGCTGCGCTCCCGACCAAGTGCTGTGGGAGATTGAAGGCCAGGCGCGCGCGCTGCTGTCGGCCGAGCGCACGGCGCTGAACTTTCTGCAACTGCTGTCGGCCGTGGCCACCAAAACGCGGCAGTACGCCGACGTAGTGGCCGGTACGCGCGCGCGCATCGTGGATACGCGCAAGACGCTGCCCGGCCTGCGCCTGGCGCAAAAGTACGCCGTGTGGTGCGGCGGCGGCACCAACCACCGCATCGGCCTGCACGACGCCGTGCTGATCAAAGAGAACCACATTGCCGCCGCAGGCGGCGTGACGGCTGTGCTGCAGGCCGCCCGCGTGGTGGCCGCGCAGGCCAAGTTCATCGAAATCGAGGTGGAAACGCTGGACCAGCTGCGCGAAGCGCTGGACGCCGGGGCCACCATGGTGCTGCTGGACAACATGCCCCTGCCCATGCTGCGCGAGGCCGTGGCGCTGAACGCCGGGCGGGCGATTCTCGAAATCTCGGGCGGTGTGACGCTGGATGGCCTGCGCGCCCTGGCCGAAACCGGTGTGGACCGCATCTCGATTGGCACACTCACCAAGGACGTGAAGGCGGTGGACTTGTCGATGCGCTTGCAGGAGGTGGAGTGAACACCCCCCTGAGCCGCTGCGCGGCTTCCCCCCGCTCTCGCGGCGCTGCGCTTGCGGGCAGGGGGACGGCATCCTCGCTGCGGGGCGGCCCTTGCTTGATGCCCCTGGGCTTGGGAGGCCGCGCCGGTTTCCGCCGGTGTGACGAAGCGCACTCCCTGAGCCGCTGCGCGGCTTCCCCCCGCTCTCGCGGCGCTGCGCTTGCGGGCAGGGGGACGGCATCCTCGCTGCGGGGCGGCCCTTGCTTGATGCCCCTGGGCTTGGCAGGCCGCGCCGGTTTCAGTCGCCATGACGAAGCCGGGCGTTCGCAGGCCCGACCCTGAAAAGCCCTCACGCTGAATTCTGAGAAATCCCACCATGACGACTGTGATCGACGTCGAATACGAGCAGCCCGGCGAAGCCGCGAGCGGTGCCGTGTGTTCCACCAAGCACGCCTGGGCGCGGGTGCCGCCCGAGCCCACGGCCGACGAGCGCGCGGCGCTCAAGGACAAGATCCGCCGCCTGCTCAAGGAAAAAAACGCGGTGATGGTGTCGCACTACTACGTGCACCCCGACCTGCAGGACCTGGCCGAGGAAACCGGCGGCATCGTCAGCGATTCGCTGGAAATGGCGCGCTTTGGGCGCGACCACGCGGCGCAGACGCTGGTCGTGAGCGGCGTGCGCTTCATGGGCGAGACGGCCAAGATCCTGAGCCCTGAAAAAACCGTGCTCATGCCCGACCTCGACGCGACCTGCTCGCTCGACCTGGGCTGCCCGGCCGATGCGTTTGCGGCGTTCTGCGACCAGCACCCGGACCGCACCGTGGTGGTGTATGCCAACACCAGCGCCGCCGTGAAGGCGCGGGCCGACTGGCTGGTCACGTCGAGCTGCGCGCTCGACATCGTGCGCGCGCTCAAGGAGCGCGGCCACAAGATCCTCTGGGCGCCCGACCGCCACCTGGGCGCGTACATCCAGCGCGAAACCGGGGCCGACATGGTGTTCTGGAACGGCGCCTGCATCGTGCACGACGAATTCAAGGCGCTGGAGCTGGAGTTGCTGAAAAAGGCCCACCCCCAGGCCAAGGTGCTGGTGCACCCCGAAAGCCCGGCCGACGTGGTGGCCCTGGCCGACGCCGTGGGCTCCACCAGCGCCATCCTCAAAGCCGCGCGCGAGCTGGACGCCACTGAATTCATCGTGGCCACCGACAACGGCATGATGCACAAGCTGCGCACGCTGAACCCCGGCAAAACCTTCATCGAAGCGCCCACGGCCGGCAACAGCGCCACCTGCAAGAGCTGCGCGCACTGCCCCTGGATGGCCATGAACGGCCTGGCCGACGTGGCCCGCGTGCTGGAGACCGGGGCCAACGCCATCGACGTGGATGCCGCACTGATCCCGCGCGCGCGCCAGCCGATCGACCGCATGCTCGCCTTCACCGCCGCGCTCAAGAACGGTCAGCCCCTGGGCGCGCTGGTGCCGCACCTGGGCGCTGCCTGAGCGGGCCGCTTACTGCAATTTGCTCTGGTTTTGATAGCTGCTTAGCAAGCATGGACAAGCACGAGCAGCCTGTTGGGCCTGAAACTCTGGCCACTTCCGGTGCGCCGCACACCGCCTGGATCGACTTTGCCGACCCGGCCGGAGCCGACCGCCCGCGCCTGCGCCACGCCTGGGGCGCACCGCGGGCCGTGCTGGTGGCCCACACCGCGGCCGAGGTGCCTGCGGTGCTCGACGCCGTGGAGCGCGCCGCCACCGCTGGGGCCTGGTGCGTGGGCGGGCTGCGCTACGAGGCGGCCCGCGCGTTCGACGCGGCGCTTGCCACCCACCCGGCCGAAGGGCCGCTCGCCTGGTTTGCGGTGCACGACGCGCCCGAGCCCGATGCTGCCACCCCGGCAGATGCGGGCGGCGACTGGGCCGTGGACTGGCAGCCCTTTGCCGACCGCGCGCGCTTTGGCGCCGACCTGCAGCGCATTCACGCCGCCATCGCCGCGGGCGAGTTCTACCAGGTCAACCACACGGCGCGCTGGCGTGGTCAGTTGCAAGGGCCGGTGGGTGCGCTGTGGGCCGCGCTGCGCCGGGCCCAGCCCGGCGGCTATGCGCTGCGGCTGGCCCTGGGGCCCGAGGGCGGGGACGAACACCTGCTGTCGGTCTCGCCCGAGCTGTTTTTTGACTGGTGCGACGGCCGCCTGCTCACCCGCCCCATGAAGGGCACGGCCGCCCGCGGCCCCACACCCACCGAGGACGCCGCCCGCGCCCAGGCGCTGCGCAGCTCGCCCAAAGAGCGGGCCGAGAACGTGATGATCGTGGACCTGCTGCGCAACGACGTGTCGCGCATCGCCGTGCCGCACAGCGTGCAGGTGCCTGCGCTGTTCCACACCGAGCCGCTGCCCACCGTGTGGCAGATGACCTCGGACGTGGTCGCCCAGACGCGGCCCGGCACCACGCTCGCGCAGGTGTTTGCGGCGCTGTTTCCGTGCGGCTCGGTCACGGGCGCGCCCAAGGTGCGCGCCATGCAGCAGATCCGCGCGCTGGAGCCCGACGCGCGCGGCTGGTACTGCGGCGCATTGGGCGTGGTGCGGCCTGCGCCCGGCGGCGGCGTGCATGCCACCTTCAACGTGCCCATCCGCACGCTGGTGCTGGGGGCGGCTGCGGCCAATGGCACCCGGCCCGTGGCCTGCGGCATCGGCAGCGGCATCACCAGCGGTGCCGAGGCCGACGCCGAATGGGCCGAATGGCAGCACAAGCGCGCCTTTGTCGAACGCGCCAGCGCGCCGTTTGAGCTGCTCGAAACCCTGGCCCTGGTCGATGGCAGCCTGCGCCATGCCGACGCCCACCTGGCCCGCATGGCTGAGGCCGCCGCGCACTTTGGCTACCCCTGGCAACCTGCGGCCGTGCGGGCCGCGCTGCACGCCCTGGCTGCCGCGCACCCCGCAGGCGCGTGGCGCGTGCGGCTGCGGCTGGACGCGCAGGGCCAGGTGCACACCGAAGCCTTTGCGCTGGCCGCCACCGCCGCACCCGTGCGGCTGCAACTGGCCTCCCGGCCGTTCGAGGCTGCGCACAGCGAATTCGTGCGCCACAAAACCACGCGCCGCGCCCACTACGCGGCGTTTGCGCCCACCACGCCCGGCGTGTTCGACACCGTGCTGTGGAACACCGCGGGCGAGATCACCGAAACCACCTTCGGCAACATCGCCGCGCGGCTGGACGGCCGCTGGATCACGCCGCCGCTGGCCTGCGGCCTGCTGCCCGGTGTGGGCCGTGCCCAGGCGCTGGCCCAGGGCCTAGTGCACGAAGCCGTGCTGCGCCTGCAGGATGTGCCACGGGTCGAGGCCTGGGCGTTTGTGAACAGCCTGCGTGGGTGGCTGGATGCAACGCTGGCGCCGCCCGCTGTCCGGCTTTGAGCCTTGAGCCTTGAGCCTTGGGCCGCACCGCGCTGTGGCGTGCTGTCAAGGCCCTCACTCAGCCGTAGCGCCGGGCACGCCCCGTGGGGCCGAAGCCCGGTGTCACCACCGCTCTTTCTGGTACGACGCGCGGTCCATGTCCACCACCTCCACGCTCACCTGTACCTGCACGCCATCGGGGCGGGGCACCAGGGGGCGCAGGGCCTGCAGCACCAGGGCCGACAGGGCCTGCTTGGCCTCGGGTGTGCGGCCCGAGAGCAGGCGCAGCTGGGCGTGTACGAAGGCGCGGCGCTCAGGCTGGGTGCCGATGGCGAATGAGGCTACCGGCACGGTGCGGGTTTTGAGGTCGGACTCCTGCGCCACCTCGGGGTGGGCGCAGAGTGCGGCGTTGACGGCGTGCAGCACTTCGGCCTCGGGGAAGGGGGCGAGGTTCTGGCTGTATTCGAGGGTCAGGTGGGGCATGGCGGCAAGGGCGGGTGAACGGTCGGGGGGCTCGGCGGGCGGCCCGTGGGCTCAGCGCGCGGGCGGCACGAGGATGGTGGGCGCGGCCGGGGCGGCGCGTTCGGGGTAGTCGCGGCTGTAGTGCAGGCCGCGGCTTTCGCGGCGCATCTGCGCGCTCTTGACGATGAGCTCGGCCACCTGCACCAGGTTGCGCAGCTCCAGCAGGTCGCGCGTGACGTGGAAGTGCGAATAGAACTCGTGGATCTCGCCCTGCAGCAGTGCAATGCGGTGGGCGGCGCGCTCCAGGCGTTTGTTGGTGCGCACGATGCCCACGTAGTCCCACATGAAGCGGCGCAGTTCGTCCCAGTTGTGCGAGATGACCACGCATTCGTCGGCGTCGGTCACGCGGCTGTCGTCCCACGGGGGCAGCTGCGGCTGCGGGCTGGGCGGCGCGGCGGCAATGGTGCGGGCGGCGGCCTGGGCAAACACCATGCATTCGAGCAGCGAGTTGCTGGCCAGCCGGTTGGCCCCGTGCAGGCCGGTGCAGGCGGTTTCGCCAATCGCGTACAGGCCGGGCAGGTCGGTCGCGCCGCTCAGGTCGGTGAGCACGCCGCCGCAGGTGTAGTGGGCGGCCGGCACCACGGGAATGGGCTCGCGCGTGATGTCGATGCCCAGCTGCGCGCAGCGCGCGAGGATGTTGGGAAAGTGCTCCTGCAGAAACTGCGGGCTCTGGTGCGAGATGTCGAGGTGCACGCAGTCGAGCCCGTGCTTTTTCATCTCGAAGTCGATGGCGCGGGCCACCACGTCGCGCGGGGCAAGTTCGCCGCGCTCGTCGTGCTGGGGCATGAAGCGCGTGCCCCCGGCCTGCGGCGGCAGGCGCAGCTGGCCGCCTTCGCCGCGCACGGCTTCGGTGATGAGGAAGGACTTGGCGTGCGGGTGGTACAGGCAGGTGGGGTGGAACTGGATGAACTCCAGGTTGGCCACCCGGCAGCCTGCGCGCCAGGCGGCGGCAATGCCGTCGCCCGTGGCGGTGTCGGGGTTGGTGGTGTAGAGGTACACCTTGCCCGCGCCGCCCGTGGCCAGGATGGTGTGCGGCGCGCGGAAGGTTTCGACCTCGTCCGTGGCTTCGTTGAGCGCGTACAGGCCCAGGCAGCGCTCGGGCCCGGGCTGGCCGAGCTTGCGGGCGGTGATCAGGTCCACCAGCGTGTGGTGCTCCAGCAGGGTGATGCCGGGCGTGCTGCGCACGCGCTCCATCAGCGTCTGCTGCACGGCGGCGCCCGTGGCGTCGGTGGCGTGCACGATGCGCCGCGCGCTGTGGCCGCCTTCACGCGTGAGGTGCAGGGCGCCGTCTTCGAGCGAGAAGGGCACGCCCAGCTGCTGCAGCCAGGCAATGGCAGGCGGCGCGTTCTCGACCACGAAGCGCGTGGCCGCCAGGTCGCACAGGCCGCCACCGGCCACCAGGGTGTCTTGCACGTGCGCCTCGAAGCTGTCGCCTTCGGCCAGCACGGCGGCAATGCCGCCCTGGGCCCAGCCGCTGGCACCGTCGCCCAGGCTGCGCTTGGTGAGCACAGCCACGCGGTGCGTGGGGGCCAGGTGCAGCGCGGCCGACAGGCCGGCCAGGCCGCTGCCGATGATGAGCACGTCAAAGTCGTGGGATGCCATGGAAAGTGTCCAGTTGCCTGTGAAGTGGGCGAGGCTCTAGGCCGGGGCCACCGTGGCGCTGGCTTTGCCAGGCCACCGGTGGCGTCCCCCTCCCGCGCCGCGAGAGAGGGGGAAGCGGCGCAGCCGCTCAGGGGGTGTCATGTCGGTACATAGGCCAGGCGCACGTAGATGGGCGCAAAGGCTTCGGCCTGGGTGATCTCGATGAGCGTTTCTTTGGCCAGCTCCAGCAGGGCGATGAAGGTCACCACCAGCACGGTGCCGCCCTTGCTCGGGTCGAACAGGTCTTCAAAGCCCACGTAGCGCTGGCCCTGCAGGCGCTTGAGCACCATGCTCATGTATTCGCGCACCGACAGCTCTTCGCGCGTGATCTTGTGGTGCTGCACGAGCTTGGCGCGCTTCAGGATGTCGCGCCAGGCCTCTTGCAGGTCGGCCACGTGCACATCGGGAAAGCGCGGCTGCAGGCTCTGCTCGATGAAGACCTGCGCCTTCAGAAAATCGCGTCCGTACTGCGGCAGTGCGGCCAGGTCGAGCGCGGCCAGCTTCATCTGCTCGTATTCGAGCAGGCGGCGCACCAGCTCGGCGCGCGGGTCTTCGGCCTCTTCGCTGCCTTCCTGGCGGCGCGGGGGCAGCAGCATGCGCGACTTGATCTCGATGAGCATGGCCGCCATCAGCAGGTATTCGGCCGCCAGCTCCAGGTTGCGGCTGCGGATCTCGTCCACATACGCCAGGTACTGGCGCGTGACGCTCACCATCGGAATGTCGAGGATGTTGAAGTTCTGCTTGCGGATCAGGTAGAGCAGCAGATCCAGCGGGCCTTCAAAGGCTTCGAGAAAGACCTCCAGCGCATCGGGCGGGATGTAGAGGTCGGTGGGCAGGGCAAACAGCGGCTCGCCGTATAGCCGCGCCAGGGCCACCTGGTCCACCACACGCGGCAGGCCGTCGGGGCCGAGCGCGGCGGCGGCCTCGTCGGGGCCGGGGGCACGGTCGGTGGCCTGGGTCATGGGTTTGCTATGAATTTAATAGCTGCTCGTGCTTGGTTTTCAAGCACGAGCAGCCAAAAAAGCGTCAAGGTGCGCAGCGGGGTGTTGGGGCGTGCGCGGCGCTTCGGCCGCTTGGCAGCGCCCGCGCCGGGCGGTGGTCTGCGGTGGGCGCTGGCCTGGTGCGCACCGCAGCCGCCGCGCTCAGTCGTTGTTGGTCTGGTACACGTAAGGCTTCTGGCGCACCTGGGCCTGGCGGAATTCGGCCCAGGCCTGGCGGTCCACCTGCTTGTCCCACAGCAGGGCGCGGCCCTGGCGCTGCTGCTCGTCCAGCTCGGGGCGCTGGGTCTTGAGCTGCTGCAGGAACGCCGTGGCGTCGGAAACGTAATCGGGGCGGCGGAAGAATGGCATGGACTGTTAACCTCTCGGGGCCGCGATTTTACCGGGAGCCCATCCATGACCGTTCGCCTGCCTTCGTTCAACCCTGTCGCCGCATCGGCCCGGGGAGCCGCCACGCGCCATGCGCCGCGCGGGCCGGGGCGGGCAGGCCTCTGGGTGGCCGGGCTGGCAGTGGCCGTGCTGCTGGCGGGCTGCGATGCACAGCGCATGGCCGAGCTGCAACCCGGTGTGTCCACCGAGGCCGACGTGCGCAGCCGCATGGGCGAGCCCCATCGCGTGTGGGACGACGGCAACGGCGCGCGCAGCTTTGAATACCCACGCCAGCCCGCAGGCCAGGTCAATTACATCGCCCGCATTGGGGCCGACGGCAAGCTCATCGCCATCGACCAGGTGCTGCACCCGGCGCAGTTTGCCAAGGTGGTGCCCGGCATGCCCTTTGACGAGGTGGAGCGCCTGCTGGGCATGCCCGCCAGCCGGCAGGTGTACGCGCGCCAGCCCCAGCATGTGCAGGTGACCTGGCGCTACCTGCAGCCGCCCAGCCAGGCCATGGCCTTCACCGCCGTGTTTGGCACCGACGGCCGGGTGCTGAGCACGGCCACGGGCGAGGACACCACCACCCCCGAGATGCGCGGCGGGCGCTGAACCCGCTGCACGGCAGGGCCCGGTGCGGCACGGCAGGCCGCCGCCTCAGCGCGGCGCGGCGTGATCGCCGGTCGGGCCTGCCGCCTGTGTGTCGGCGTCGGGGGGGCCTTCCGGGGCAGCGTTCTGCGCAGGTTCCGCTGCCCGCACCTGCGCCCGCAACTGCGCGCCCAGGCCCGATCGCTCGATCAGCGAGGCCGGCTGCTCGCGCAGGTGCTCGATGCGCAGGCAGCCGCCGCGCTGCTGCACTGCGCGCAGCACTTGCGCCAGCACATCCACGCCCGTGGTGTCCAGTGCCATCAGGTCGCGCGCGTCCAGCACCAGCTCCAGCGGGCCGGGCGCTGCTTCCACCGCCTCCACCACCGGGTCAAGCTTGGCGGCGGCCCCGAAAAACAGCGCGCCTTCCAGCGCCCAGCGCTGGCGCGGCAGGGCCGCAGGCGCGTCGGCCGCCATCGCCGCGCCAGGGGCGGCCTCGGCCACCCGCTCGGCGCGGAACAGCGCGCCCATGCGTTTGACGAACAGCAAGCAGGCCAGCAGCAGGCCGACTTCCACCGCCACCGTCAGGTCGAACACCACCGTAAGCCCAAACGTGCCCACCATCAGCAGCCGGTAGTGCAGGCTGAACTGGCGCAGGCGCACGAATTCGTGCCATTCGCCCATGTTCCAGGCCACAAACAGCAGGATGCCCGCCAGCACCGCCAGCGGAATGTGCAGCGCCAGCGGCGCGGCCAGCAGCACGATGGCCGCCAGCGTGGCCGCGTGCACCATGCCCGCCACAGGCGAGGTGGCCCCGGCGCGGATGTTGGTGACGGTGCGTGCAATCGTGCCCGTGGCGGGCATGCCGCCAAAGAACGGCACCACGAGGTTGGCCACGCCCTGGGCCATCAACTCCTGGTTGGGATCGTGCTTGCGGTGGTGCGGGCCCTGCGCAAGCTGGTCGGCCACGCGCGCGCAGAGCAGCGACTCGATCGCGCCCAGCAGCGCAATCGTGAGCGTGGGGCTGACCAGCTCGCGCGCGGTCTCCCAGGTCAGCGCCGGGATGGCGAAGCCCGGCAGCCCCTGCGGGATGCCGCCAAAGCGCGAGCCGATGGTTTCCACCGGCCACTGCAGGGCCCAGGCCAGCAGGCTCAGCGTGACCAGCGCCACCACCGGGGCGGGCACGCGCACAAAACCGCGCACGGTGCGGCCTTCGAGCACCTTGAGCACCGGCGAACCCTGGCCCCACAGCCGCGGCCATGCAAACAGCCCGGCCACGCACAGCAGCCCGAGCGCCAGCGCGTAGGGGTTGACGGCCTGTGCGTGCGCGGCCAGCGCCTGTACCTGGCCGGCAAAGTGCGCGGGCATGCGCTCAATGGGCAGGCCCAGCAGATCCTTAAGCTGCGACAGCGCAATCAGCACCGCAATGCCGTTGGTGAAGCCGATCACGATGCTCACCGGCACAAAGCGCACCAGCGTGCCCAGGCGCAGCGCGCCCAGCAGCACCAGCAGCGCCCCGGCGCACACGGTGGCGGCCAGCAAGTGGGCCACACCGTAGCGCTCGACGATGCCGTACACCACCACGATGAAGGCCCCGGCCGGACCACCGATCTGCACCTGCGTGCCGCCCAGGGCCGAGATCAGAAACCCCGCCAGGATGGCTGTCCACAACCCGGCTGCGGGCGGTAGGCCACTGGCAATCGCAAAGGCCATGGCCAGCGGCAGCGCGACGATGCCCACCGTGATACCGGCCCCCAGATCGGCCGTCCAGCGCTGGCGGTCGTAGCCCCGCAGGGCGTCCAGCAGGCGGGGGCGAAACGGCGCAAGCGGCGGCATGGTGGGGCTCCGGCAGGTTCAGTGGTGCAGGGGGTGGCAGAGCGGTCGCAGAGGCTGGCTGCGCTGCGGTGGCCGGGCAGCGGGCGGCAGGATGGGCGCTGCGCCCGCGTGGGCCAGGGGGCCGCACAGGGCCGCGGGCGGGCAGGGTGACCGCAAGGGGTCACGGGCAGGCGGGCATCGCATCGGTGTTTTGAGTGTACGCCTGTGTGGGCGCGCGCAGGCCGCTGGCGCGGGCCTTGCTTGCGTTGGTGCATCCGCTTCACCGCCTGCTTTGGCCATGTCCCACCCTATGCCGCCTGCCGCTGCGCCCACCCCGTCCAACGCCGCCGACGCCCCTGCGCCCGGTCTGCGCCACGGCCGCTACGAAGACCTTCAGGCGCTGTTTGCGGGCACGCTGTTCGTGGCCATGGGGCTGATGCTGTTCAACCAGGCCGGGCTGCTGATCGGCAGCACGGCGGGCATCGCCTTTTTGCTGCACTACCTGACGGACGTGAGCTTCGGCAAACTGTTCTTTCTGGTGAACCTGCCGTTCTACGGCTTTGCCTGGAAGCACATGGGCCGCGAGTTCACGCTCAAGACCTTTGGCTGCATTGCGCTGCTGTCGCTCTTGACCGAGCTGTTTCCGCACGTGATGCAGGTGCAGTACGTGAACCCGCTGTTTGCCGCCGTGCTGGCCGGGCTGCTGCTGGGCACGGGCTGCCTGTTTCTGGCACGGCACCGCGCGAGCCTGGGTGGGGCGACCATCGTCTCGCTGTACCTGCAGGAGCGCCACGGCCTGCGCGCCGGGCAGGTGCAACTGGCCATCGACACCACGGTGCTGCTGCTGGCGCTGGCCGTGGTGCCCTGGGAGCGCGTGGCGTACTCGGTGCTGGCGGCGGTGGTGATGAACGTGTTTTTGTGGATCAGCCACCGGCCGGGCCGCTACACCGGCCGCTGAGGCGTGCCTGGGGCCTGGGCGGCTGCCTGGCCCAAAAAGCAAAACAAAAGGGCCCCGAAGGGCCCTGGGGCAGGGCAGGCCGCAGGCCTGCCCCGGGAGCGCGAGGTGCTCAGCGCACGCGCATGCCTGGCTGTGCGCCGGCCACGGGTTCCAGCACGTAGATGCCCGGCTGCTGTTTTTCGTCGGCATGGCTGGCGGCCAGCACCATGCCTTCGGAGATGCCGAACTTCATCTTGCGCGGCGCGAGGTTGGCCACCATCACCGTGTGCTTGCCCACCAGGTCTTCGGGCTGGTAGGCGCTGGCAATGCCGCTGAACACGTTGCGCGTACGGCCTTCGCCCACGTCCAGCGTCAGGCGCAGCAGCTTGGTCGAGCCTTCGACGCGCTCGCATTGCACGATGCGCGCAATGCGCAGGTCCACCTTGGCAAAGTCGTCGATGGTGATCACGGGGGCAATGTCCTCGCCACCGGGTGCTACAACTTCTGTAGCGGCTTGTGCTTGACTTTGCTGGGCTGGGGGCTCAAACAAGGCCTCAAGCTGCTTGAGGTCCACGCGCTGCATCAGGTGCTGGTAGGTGCCGATGCGATGGCCCGCGCCCAGCGGCTGCTGGGCGCTGTCAAAGCGCAGCGGCGCCACCTGCAGGAAGCCTTCGACCTGCGCGGCCAGCGCAGGCAACACGGGCTTGAGCAGGATGGTGAGGATGCGGAAGGCCTCGATGCAGGTGGTGCACACGTCGTGCAGGCGGGCTTCCATGCCGTCCTGCTTGGCCAGCTCCCAGGGCTTGTTCTGGTCCACGTACTCGTTCACGCGGTCGGCCAGCAGCATGGTTTCGCGCAAGGCCTTGCCGTACTCGCGCTCGGCCAGCAGTTCGACAATGGCCGGGGCGGCTGCGCGCAGGTGTTCGA
Source organism: Acidovorax lacteus (assembly GCF_039540375.1). Lineage (NCBI taxonomy): Bacteria > Pseudomonadati > Pseudomonadota > Betaproteobacteria > Burkholderiales > Comamonadaceae > Acidovorax > Acidovorax lacteus. The sequence goes on along the minus strand of NZ_BAABEX010000009.1, from coordinate 33,271 downwards.
GCAGCGCATCGCCGTCGGCCGACACCTCGCCCAGGGCGCCGCCAAAGCGCTTGCTGATGAAGCCGGCCGCGCGGCTGGCGATGTTGACGTACTTGCCGATCAGGTCGCTGTTGACGCGCGCCAGGAAGTCGTCGGCGTTGAAGTCGATGTCTTCGTTGCGCGCGCTGAGCTTGGCCGCCAGGTAGTAGCGCAGCCATTCGGCGTTCATGCCCAGGCTCAGGTACTTGAGCGGGTCCAGCCCCGTGCCGCGGCTCTTGCTCATCTTCTCGCCGTTGTTCACCGTGAGGAAGCCGTGCACGAACACGCTATTGGGCACCTTGCGGCCGCTGAACTTGAGCATGGCCGGCCAGAACAGCGTGTGGAAGGTCACGATGTCCTTGCCGATGAAGTGGTACTGCTCCAGCTGCGGGTCGGCCATGTAGGCGGCGTAGTCTTCGCCGCGGCGCGCCAGCAGGTTCTTGAGCGAGGCCAGGTAGCCAATCGGCGCGTCCAGCCACACATAGAAGTATTTGCCCGGCGCACCCGGAATCTCGATACCGAAGTAAGGCGCATCGCGCGAGATGTCCCAGTCGCCCAGGCCTTCGCTGGTGGTGCCGTCGGGGTTGGTGCGCACGCTGAACCATTCCTTGACTTTGTTGGCCACCTCGGGCTGCAGGCGGCCGTCCTGCGTCCAGTCTTCAAGAAACGCCACGCAGCGCGGGTCCGACAGTTTGAAGAAGAAATGGTCCGAACTCTTGAGCACGGGCTTGGCACCCGACAGTGCCGAGTACGGCTCGATCAGGTCGGTGGGCGCGTACACCGCGCCGCAGTTCTCGCAGTTGTCGCCATATTGGTCTTTGGCGTGGCAGCGGGGGCATTCGCCCTTGATGAAGCGGTCGGGCAGGAACATGTTCTTCTCGGGGTCGAAGAACTGTTCGATGGTGCGGGTCTCGATCAGGCCGTTGGCCTTGAGGTCCAGGTAGATCTGCTGGGCCAGTTCGTGGTTTTCGGGCGCATCGGTGCTGTGCCAGTTGTCGAACTGGATGTGAAAGCCGTCCAGGTACTGCTTGCGGCCCGCGGCAATGTCGGCCACGAACTGCTGCGGCGTCTTGCCGGCCTTTTCGGCCGCAATCATGATGGGCGCGCCGTGCGTGTCGTCGGCGCCGACGAAGTTCACCTCGTGGCCCAGCAGCCGCTGCGTGCGCACCCAGATGTCGGCCTGGATGTACTCCATGATGTGGCCGATGTGGAAGTTGCCGTTGGCATAGGGCAGGGCGGTGGTGACAAACAGTTTGCGTGCGGGCATGGGTCCAGCTCTCGGGGGCGGTAGCGCTCGGCGGCGAAACCCGCGATTTTAGGGCGGCGGCCCAAGCCCCTGCCGTCTGTCGCGCGGGCGTCCACGGCTGCGCATTCGGCGCTTGCCAGCGCCGCGGCCTGGGGCGACGATCTGCACCATCCTTGTGCGCCCCGCATGTGCGGGGCCAGGGTCTGCTTCTGCTGAGCTCTGCCATGTATTCCAGCCCGCCCCGCCCGATCCCCACCCAACGTCCCTCTGCCTGGCCCCGCGTGCTCGGTGCTGTGGGCGTGGTGGCGCTGGCGCTGGTGGCCTATCTGGCCGCCTGGCCGGTGCCCATTGAGCCTGTGGCCTGGCGCGCGCCGCCTGCACAGGGCTATGTGGGCGTGCACGCGCCCAACGAGCGCCTGAAGGGCCTCAAGACCATCGACCTGGGCGGCGAGATCGGCCCCGAGCACATTGCCTTCGGGCCCGACGGCAAGCTCTACACCACGGTGGCCAGCGGCGCCATCCTGCGCATGAACGCCGACGGCAGCGGCCGCAGCGTGTTTGCGCGCACCGGCGGGCGCGTGCTGGGCTTTGACTTCGACGCCCGCGGCCGCCTGATCGCGGCCGATGCCATGCGCGGCCTGCTCGCGATTACGCCCGACGGCCGCGTGGAGGTGCTGGCCGACCGTGTGGACGGCGACCCGATCCGCTACGCCGACGCCGTGGTGGTAGCCCCCAACGGCCGCATGTACCTGAGCGATGCCTCCACCCGCTTTGCCCCGGCCGACTGGGGCGGCACCTTCGAGGCCAGCGTGCTCGACATCCTGGAGCAGCGCAGCACCGGCCGCGTGCTCGAATACGACCCGGCCACGCGCCGCACCCGTGTGGTGGCCCAGGGCCTGAGCTTTGCCAACGGTGTGGCGCTGAGCGCCGACGGCCGCCACCTGTTTGTGAACGAGACCGGCAAGTACCGGGTGTGGAAGATTGCGGTGGACGCCGACCGGCTTGACCTGCTGGCCCCAGCGCCCGGCCCCAAGGCCCGGGTGCTGCTCGACAACCTGCCCGGCTACCCCGACAACCTGATGCGTGGGCGCGACGGCCGCATCTGGCTGGGCTTTGCCAAGCCGCGCAACCCCACCATCGACGCCATGGCGGGCAAGCCCTGGCTGCGCAGTGTCACGCTGCGGCTCCCGCGCGCGCTCTGGCCCATTCCCAAGGCCTATGGCCATGTGATCGCCTTCACCGAAGACGGCCGCATCGTGGCCGACCTGCAAGACCCTTCGGGCGCCTACCCCGAAACCACCGCCATCACCGAAACCGCCGACCGCTGGTACGTGCAGAGCCTGCACGCGCCGGTGCTGGGCTGGCTGCCCAAGCCCTGAACGCAGGGCCCCAGCCGCGCCCGGCGCATGGGCCCCTGATGCGGATTCCGGCCGTGGTGGCCATGGACCTGCGTGCCGCAGGTTGTAACTGGATGTGCCATGATCGTTGGCACTTTGGGATGTGCTGCTTCGAGCTGCGCAGACCTCGCCCGCCTTTATCCCGTCCTGTTCTCCATGCCTCGTTCTGGTCTCAAGCGCTTTCGCGGATTGCCGAGTATTTGCCTGCAGGTCCGTTCGTTGTGCCGTGGAGGCACCGTGGCGGCGTTTGCCTTGGCCGCTTGGGCGGCGTGCACGCCGCTGCGGGCTGCGCCGGTGATCACCACCATCGCCGAAGATTCTTTCGCGTACACGGCCAACGCTCCCTTGCCCGGCAACAACGGCGGCACGGGATGGTCTGGGCCCTGGGCGTCGGACAGCAACTTCTTCACGAGTTTTAACGTGGGGGCTGCCAGCCTGACCGTGCCCGGGCTGACCAGTAGCGGGGGGCGCATCGTGTTCCGCACGGGCGGCTCGCTGCTCAACGACTCGGCCCGGTCCTTGCCTTTGCAGAACACGGGGGTGGTGTTCGTGCAGTTTCTCTCGCAATTCAGCACACAGTCGGGTGGTGGCACCCCGTCCATCCGGCTGTTTTCGGGTAGTACGATCGCGGGCGGTGCGGGCAACAACGGGTCCTGTGGCAGCCCGGTGTACGCCATTCTGGACAGTACCCTGCAAGCGCCGATTGCGTCGGCGTGCAGCACCGTGCCACTGAGTACGCTGGCCGCGGTGGTGCTGCGCATCGACTACACGGCCAACAACACCCGCATGTGGGTGCTGTCCAGTCTCACCGGCTTTGACTACCTGAATCCGCCCGCGCCCTCGGCCGAGTACGCCGGACTGGCGCCGGCCTTCAACAAGATCGCGGTCTACACCCGCAACCCGGGCACCCTGGACGAACTCAAGGTGTTCCGCGTGTCCGAGAGTCCTGCGGCGCCGCAGCCGGTGCCGGTGGGCGGCCTGGCCCTGTGGGGTGCGATGGCAGGCGCGTTGGCACTGTTGGCGGCAAGGCGCCTGCACAGCAAGCGCTGACGCAGGCGCGTCGGCCACGCGACAAGACTCGCATGACCGACCACATGCCCCCCGCAGCGCCCATGGGGTGCGCAGTGCGTGCCTTCGGGCACGAGGGACGCTTGGCACGACGCTCTGCAGTCTGCGCGGGCACGGCTCTGGCAGACTACTGCGTTGCCATTCCTGCCAATCGCCGCGCGATCGGATGCAAAACCGCCTCGTGCCCCCTGATTGGCATCCGCGCATCCTTGCGAGGCTTGTGCAGAGCCTCCCTAGCGGTGTTCGCGCCGCTGCACCGGATCGCCCCGGTCGTGCCAGCCGAAGAAGCGGCACACCGCGTCGCGCTGCGCCAGCGTGTCGGCACGGCCCAGTTCCATCAGTTCGCGCGTGTAGCCCTGCTCGAACAGCAGGTAGCTGGCCAGTGCCGCGCCGCGCACGTCGGCCATGTTGGAGGTGACGCCCAGCGCCCCGAGCATGGCCCGCACCGGCCGCGGCAGGTCGCCCACGTGGCGCGCGGCCACGGCGTCCAGCCGCTGCGACGGGGCGATCACCAGCAGGTCAATCGGGCGCAGCGCGCTGTGCACGCGGGCCTCGGGCGGAATCAGCGACAGCGTCTGGTTGATGCGCAGTACGCGCTCCACGTCCACGGCCAGTGCGTCCAGAAAAATGTTGGACAGCGCATGGCCTGCGATCTGCGCAAGTGACGGATAGGTGGGGGTTGCGGCGGTGCTGCTGGGGTCTTTGGGCTCGTGCATGCGCCCAGCCCCGATCACGACAATGCGCTCAGCTCCCAGGTGGATGGCCGGTGCTATGGGCGCCGACTGCCGCATGGAGCCGTCGCCAAAGAACTCGGTGCGGCCGTCCATGTGGATGGCCTTGGCCGGAAACACGAACGGAATCGCCGACGAGGCCAGCAGGTGCTCGTGGGTGATGCGGTCTCGCGCCGCGCGGCGCTGCGAGCGCACCCAGGGTTGCAGTTCGGCCTGCGTTTCAAAGAAGGTGACGTGCTCGCCCGTGGTGTAGCTCGACGCGGTGACAGCCAGCGCCTTCAGGTGCCCCTGGCGCAGCAGCCGCGGCAGGCGCACCAGCGGCACCATCTTGGTCAGCAGGTGTTCGAGTGGGGTGTTGTCGAGCAGCGAGCGCGGCCGCATGCGCCGCCAACGGGCCAGCGCCCAGCCCAGCGACAGCAGCGTGAGCCAGCGTGCCCCGCTGCGCGCGACGCTCAGGGAGTCGGCTCCGTACACATGGTGGGCGTGGAAATTGCGCCACACCCGGGCCACGCGGCGCACCGCGCGGTCAAAGTTGTCGGCCCCGCAGGCCAGCGCGGCGGCGTTGATCGCCCCTGCCGACGTGCCGGTGATGATGGGAAAGGGGTTGGGCTCGCGCTCGGCCCCGCAGGTGCGGCGCAGGTCGGCAATGGCTTCGAGCACGCCCACCTGGTAGGCTGCGCGCGCGCCGCCACCGGTGAGCAGCAGGCCGGTGGGCGATGCAGTGTCAGGGGGCGTGGGCATGGGTGGGCATCGTGGGTCTGCCCAACAGTGTTCGGGCGCCCGCCGCTGCCCGCCATGCGGGAAAGCCCGGGGATGCGCGGCCTGCGTTCAGCGCGACGCGATCAGCAGCGCCCCGATGGCATTCCCGTCGAGCACGGTGATGCCGTGGTCGCGCGCAAAGATGCGCGCACTGTCGCTGAGCGTGCCGTTGCCCGCCAGATACAGGCCACTGTCTGCACCCTCGCGCTGGATGGCCGCATGCAGCTCGCGAAGCGGCTCCACACCGTGGGTGGCTGCCTTCCAGCGGCGCGCGCTCACCAGCGTGATCCGTCCGTTGCGCTCCAGGCGCCAATCGGCTGCGTTACTGCCCAGCGCCTGCACGCTGTAGCCGCCGCGCTCCCACGTGCGCTGCAGCCGTTCAGACGCGGCGCGCGACGGCAGTGCAGCGAGCCCAGCAAGGGCCTCTGCGACCTTGGCGGCGCTGGGCTGGCGCCACTGCCGCCAGGCGGCCATGCAGCCGATCACCACGAAAGGCAGCGAGGTCAGTGCGCCTACGATGGCGAAGTCGGTGCGCAGCAACGCAAACGACAGCGCCACGATGGCGCCGACCACGGCGAAGCTGACCCACCACGGCGAGCGCAGCAGGATGGCGAACAGTGAATTGGGTGCGGGCTTGAATTTCACGGGTACGGGGGCCTGTTCACACTATTTTTGCCTGTGCGAAGGCCATGGAAAAGGCGCCAATCTAGGCGCGTGACGACGCCAAGGCCGGGGCCTTGGCTAGAAATGCAACAACGAGTGGCGCCTTTTCCATGGCCTTCCCTTCGGGTTGCAACCCAAAAGAGCCATCCGCGTCGTTGCCAAGCCTCGCTGGGGCCGCACCCCAGCTTCTTTTGGCGACTAGCGCTTGGCTCTTTCGGATTGCAACGCATCTGGCAAAAATTGTGTGAGCAGGCCTTAGTGTGGACGATGTCGGTGATGCGGCGCGCATTGTCCCCCACGGCGCGAGGGTGGGTCGCAGCGCCTAGACTAACGGCCCCCACAGGAGAATTCGAATGGCAGTCACCGAACAAGCCCTCATGGCCGCACTGGCCAGCGTGCAGGACCCCCACACCGGCAAGGATTTCGTATCGTCGCGCGCAGTGCGCAACGTACAGATCGACGGCGGCGACGTGGCCTTTGACGTGGAATTGGGCTATCCCGCGCGCAGCATCGAGGGCGATCTGCGCCGCGCCCTGGTGGCCGCTGCGCGCGGTGTGCCCGGGGTGGACAACGTGTCGGTGCGCATCCAGACGAACGTGGTGGCGCATGCGGTACAGCGCGGCGTGCAGCTGCTGCCGCAGGTCAAGAACATCATTGCCGTGGCGTCGGGCAAGGGCGGCGTGGGCAAAAGCACCACCGCCGCCAACCTGGCCCTGGCCCTGGCCGCCGAGGGCGCGCGCGTGGGCGTGCTCGACGCCGACATCTACGGCCCGAGCCAGCCCATGATGCTGGGCATTGCCCGCCGCCCCGAAAGCGACGACGGCAAGACCATGGAGCCGCTCGAAAACTACGGCGTGCAGGTCATGTCGATCGGCTTCCTGATCGACCCCGACGAGGCCATGATCTGGCGCGGCCCCATGGCCACGCAGGCGCTCGAGCAATTGCTGCGCCAGACCAACTGGAAGGAACTGGACTACCTGATCGTGGACATGCCCCCGGGCACGGGCGACATCCAGCTCACGCTCTCGCAGCGCGTGCCCATGACGGGCGCGGTCATCGTCACCACCCCGCAAGACATCGCGCTGCTCGACGCCAAGAAGGGCATCAAGATGTTCGAGAAGGTGGGCGTGCCCATCCTGGGCATCGTCGAGAACATGGCGGTGCACGTGTGCAGCCAGTGCGGCCACACCGAGCACATCTTCGGCGCCGATGGGGGCAAGAAGATGGCCGCGCAGTACGGCATGGACTACCTGGGCGCGCTGCCGTTGGACATGCAGATCCGCCTGCAGGCCGACAGCGGCAAGCCCACGGTGGTCTCCGACCCCGACAGCGAGGTGGCCGCGATCTACCGCAAGGTGGCGCGCGACGTGGCGGTGAAGATCGCGCAGAAGGCCAAAGACTTCTCGTCCAAGTTTCCCACCATCTCGGTCAGCAAGAACACCTGAAGTCCCCACCGCGCGCCCCCGGCCATGAACCTGCTGACCGCGCTGCGCTACCTGGTGGCGCTGCAGGAGCACCGGCACTTTGGCCGCGCGGCGCAGGCCTGCCACATCACGCAACCTGCGCTGTCGAACGCGCTGCGCGCGGTGGAGCGCGAATTTGGCGTGGCCGTGGTGCGCCGTGCGCGGCAGTTTGAGGGCTTCACGCCGGAAGGCGAGCGCGTGCTGGCCGCCGCCCGCCGCATGCTGCGCGAGCACGAGGCGCTCACGCAGGAGCTGGCCAGCGACGCTCTGGGTCCGCGCGGCCGCCTGCGCCTGGCCGCCGTGCCCACGGCCATGCCGCTGCTGGCGCGCTTTGCAGCCCGGCTGCGCGCGCGGCACCCGGGCATCGTGCCCCAGGTGCTGGCCATGAGTTCGCAGGCGCTGGAAGACGGCCTGCAGGCCTTGTCGGTGGACCTGGCGCTGGGCTACCTCGACCGCCTGCCGCCCGACCGCGCGGCCCTGGCCGCCTGGCCCCAATACACCGAGCACTACCACCTGCTGCAGGCCGACGAGCGCGCCCCCGCCCTGGCTGCGGGCCCGCCATTGGCCTGGGCCGACGCCGCCCGGCTGCCGCTGTGCCTGCTCACGCCCGACATGCACAACCGCCGCATCGTGGACGCGGCCTTCGAGCGCGCGGGCGTGGCCGTGCAACCCGCCATCGAGACCGATTCGGTGCTGGCCCTGGCTCTCACGGTGGCCGCAGGCGGCGTGGTCAGCGTGCTGCCTGGGGCCGTGGTGGCCGCGCTGCGCGGCCAAGCCGGGTTGCGCGCGCACCCGCTGGTGTCTCCCGTGGTGCAGACGCCCATGGGCTTCATCGCCCACGCGCGCCAGGCCCCGCCGCGTGCGCTGCAGGCCGCTCTGGCGCTGGTGCAAGACGCCGACTGGCAGCGCGAAGCGGCGGCCCACAGCGGCCCGCAGCCGGTGCCGGGCGATTCAGCCGCGTGATCGCGCCATACATCCATCTGATTTGACGCGCCGCGCGCTGCAGGGCCACACTGCGCGCACGCCGCCCCGCCCACCGCCAGGCGGCCTGATTGCTGCACGATGACCGCCCAGACCCTGCCCCTTGCCCCACGCCCTCCTGCCAACGCCCAAGCCCTGGGCAGCGCCGACGACCTGCGCGCCAGCCTGCGCCGCCGCGCCCACCTCAAGGGACGCCAGCCCGACGACGCCGCGCTGGCCGAGGTGCGTGCGCTGATCGGCGATCCGCCGCCCGGCGGCCACCGGCCCGATCTGCTGATCGAGCATCTGCACCAGCTGCAGGACGCTTTTGGCGCGCTGTTCGACCGGCACCTGGTCGCGCTGGCGCGGCTCACTGGCCGTTCCATGGCCGAGGTGCACGAGGTCGCGAGCTTCTATCACCACTTTGACCGCCGCACCGACGGAGAAGCCGCCCCGCGCCTGGTGCTGCGTGTGTGCGACAGCCTCAGCTGCAGCCTGGCCGGGGCCGATGCCTTGCTCGATGGCCTGCGCACGCGCCTGGCCGCGCTGGGGGTGGCCGACGTGGCCGTGCAGCCCGAGCCCTGCGTGGGCCGCTGCGAGCAGGCCCCGGTGGCCGTGCTGCACCAGCTTCCGGTGCCCGAGGCCAGTGTTGAGGGGGTGCTGGCGTTGCTCGATTCCATGCCAAATCGGGCTGTAGCCCAGCATTCATTAGCACGAGCAGCTATTGATTTTGTAGCGTCCGACTTTGCTGGACAGCCGCTGCCCGCAGCCGACGACCCGGTCAGCCCCGCCTTCACCGACCTTGCGCGCTACCGCGCCAGCGGGGGGTACGCGCTGGCCGCCGCCGTGGCCCACGGCACGCGCGACGCCGAGTCGGTGTTGCAAGCGATGGAAGACGCGGGCCTGCGTGGCCTGGGCGGTGCAGGCTTTCCGGCCGGGCGCAAGTGGCGCATCGTGCGCGATCACGCGGCCCGCGCGGCAGCCGCCGGGCGGGGCGGGGCGCTGATGGCCGTCAACATCGACGAAGGCGAGCCCGGCACCTTCAAGGACCGCACCTACCTGGAACGCGACCCGCACCGCTTTCTCGAAGGCCTGCTGATCGCCGCGCAGGTGGTGGGCGTCGACGCCGTCTACATCTACCTGCGCGACGAATACCACGGCGCGCGCGCCCTGCTGGCCCGCGAACTGGAGCGCCTGCAGGCCGAGCCGCCGTACCCGCTGCCGCACATCGAACTGCGCCGGGGCGCCGGGGCTTACATCTGCGGCGAGGAGTCGGCCATGCTCGAAAGCATCGAAGGCCGCCGTGGCGAGCCGCGCCTGCGCCCGCCCTACATTGCGGAGGCAGGGCTGTTCGGCCGCCCGACGCTGGCCCACAACTTTGAAACCCTGTACTGGGTGCGCGACATTCTGGAGCGCGGCCCGCAGTGGTTTGCCGGCTTTGGCCGCCACGGCCGCCGCGGGCTGCGCTCGTTCAGCGTGAGCGGGCGGGTGCGCTCGCCGGGCGTCAAGCTGGCCCCGGCGGGCATCACGCTGCGCGAGCTGGTGGACGAATACTGCGGCGGCATGCTGCCCGGACATACGCTGTACGCCTACCTGCCCGGCGGGGCGTCGGGTGGCATCCTGCCGGCAGCCCTGGCCGATGTACCGCTGGACTTCGACACGCTGCAGCCGCACGGCTGCTTTATCGGTTCGGCCGCGGTCATCGTGCTCAGCCAGCACGACCGTGCGCGCGACGCCGCGCTGAACGTGATGCGCTTTTTTGCGCACGAAAGCTGCGGCCAGTGCACGCCCTGCCGCGTGGGCACCGACAAGGCCGCGCGCCTGATGGAGGCCCCGCAATGGGACGCTGACCTGCTGGACGACCTGGCGCAGGTCATGGCCGACGCCTCCATTTGTGGGCTCGGCCAGGCCGCGCCCAACCCGATCCGCTGCGTGCACAAGTACTTTGCCCACGAGGTGGGTGAGGGGCATTGGCCCGGCGACTTGCCGCCGCCGCGCGGCGCGCCGCTGGCCGAACGGCTGGGCGGCAGCGAGACCCCGGAGGTGTTGGCATGAACGCGCGCATCCCCCTGCACCCGCTGCCCGGCGCGGCCGTCCTGGCCGGTGGCGCGACCGAAGCCGTGCCCTTTGTGCTCGACGGCCAGCCTGTGCAGGCCCAGCCGGGCGAAAGCCTGCTGGCCGCCGCCCGCCGCCACGGGGTGGAGCTGCCCCACCTGTGCCACAAGGATGGCCTGCGGCCCGACGGCAACTGCCGCGCCTGCGTGGTCGAGATTGCGGGCGAGCGCACGCTGGCCCCGAGCTGCTGCCGCGCGCCCACCCCGGGCATGCAGGTGCAGGCGAGCAGCCCGCGTGCCCGGCAGGCCCGGGCCATGGTGCTCGAACTGCTGCTGGCCGACCTGCCCGAGCAGGGCCACAAGTGGCTGCAGGACGACCCGGCCCACCCGCATGGTGAACTCAGCGCCTGGGCGCAGTCGGAGGGCGTGACGGTGCGCCCGGCCCTGGCCGCGCTGCGCCGCGAAGCCCCGCCGCCCGACCTGAGCCACCCGGCCATGGCCGTGCAGCTCGATGCCTGCATCCAGTGCAACCGCTGCGTGCGTGCCTGCCGCGAAGAGCAGGTCAACGACGTGATCGGCACCGCGCTGCGCGGGGCGGACAGCCGCATCGTGTTCGACCTGGGCGACCCCATGGGCGCCAGCACCTGCGTGGGCTGCGGCGAATGCGTGCAGGCCTGCCCTACGGGCGCGCTCATGCCCAAGACGCACCTGGGCCCGCAGCGCGTGGACCGCTCGGTCGATTCGGTCTGCCCGTTCTGCGGCGTGGGCTGCCTGGTCACCTACCACGTGCGCGACGAGAAGATCGTGAGCGTCGAAGGCCGCGCAGGCCCGGCCAACGCCGGGCGGCTGTGCGTCAAGGGGCGCTTTGGCTTTGACTACGTGCACCACCCCGAGCGGCTCACGCAGCCGCTGGTGCGCCGTGCGGGCGTGCCCAAAGACCCGGCGCTGCTCGGCACCCCGCGCGACTGGCGCGAGGTGTTCGAGCCCGTGGGCTGGGACGAAGCCCTGGAGCGCGCCACCGCGCCGCTGCGCGCCCTGCGCGCGCAGCATGGCCCGGCGGCGCTGGCGGGCTTCGGCTCGGCCAAGGGCAGCAACGAAGAAGCCTACCTGTTCCAGAAGCTGGTGCGCACCGTGTTCGGCAGCAACAACGTGGACCATTGCACCCGCCTGTGCCATGCCTCCAGCGTGGCGGCGCTGCTCGAAGGCGTGGGCTCAGGGGCGGTGAGCAACCCGGTGGCCGACGTGGCCGAGGCCGAGCTGATTTTGGTGATCGGCTCCAACCCCACCGCCAACCACCCGGTGGCCGCCACCTGGATGAAGAACGCTGCACGCCGCGGGGCCCGCATCGTGCTGGCCGATCCGCGCGTGACCGACCTGGCGCGCCACGCCTGGCGGGTGCTGCCCTTCAAGGCCGACAGCGATGTGGCCCTGCTCAACGCGCTTCTGCACACCATCGTCGAGGAAGGGTTGGTGAACGAGGCCTTTGTGCGCGAACGCGCGGCCAACGTCGAGGCCCTGCGCGCCCATGTGCGTGACTTCAGCCCCGAGGCCATGGCCCCGGTGTGCGGCATTGCGGCCGAGACGCTGCGCGAGGTGGCGCGCGCCTATGCCACGGCGCGCAGTGCGATAATTTTGTGGGGCATGGGCGTGAGCCAGCATGTACATGGCACCGACAACGTGCGCTGCCTGATCGCGCTGGCCACGCTCACCGGCCAGATCGGCCGGCCCGGCACGGGGCTGCACCCGCTGCGCGGGCAGAACAACGTGCAGGGCGCGAGCGACGCCGGGCTGATCCCGATGATGTTCCCCAACTACCAGCGCGTGGACCGCCCCGAGGCCCATGCGTGGTTCGAGGCCTTCTGGGGCGCGCAGCTTGATGACAAGCCGGGCGCGACCGTGGTCGAAATCCTGAACCGCGCGCTCGCCCCCACCGAGGACCCGCAGAAGGTGCGTGGCATGTACATCATGGGCGAGAACCCGGCCATGAGCGACCCCGACCTGCACCACGCACGCGCGGCGCTGGCAGCGCTCGACCATCTGGTGGTGCAGGACATCTTCCTCACCGAAACCGCGTGGCTGGCCGACGTGGTGCTGCCTGCGTCGGCCTGGCCCGAGAAAACCGGCACCGTGAGCAACACCGACCGCATGGTGCAGATGGGCCGCCGCGCCTTGAACCCGCCGGGCGATGCCAGGCCCGACCTTTGGATCGTGCAGCAGATGGGGCAGCGCCTGGGCCTGTATGCCCCCAAGCCGGGGGCCGCAACGGGGGCCACGGGATGGGAATATCCTGGCCCCGAGTCGGGCGTGGCCGCCGTGTTCGACGAGATGCGCACGGCCATGCAGGCGGCCATTGGCGGCATCACCTGGGAGCGGCTGGGGGCGGCTTCCACCGTGACCTATCCCTGCCTCACGCCCGAGGACCCGGGCCAGCCAGTGGTCTTCACCGAGCGGTTTCCGACCCCCAGCGGGCGCGTGCAGCTGGTGCCTGCAGGGTTGGTGCCGGCCGCCGAACGGCCCGATGCCGAATACCCGCTCGTGCTCATCACCGGCCGCCAGCTCGAGCATTGGCACACTGGCAGCATGACGCGGCGCAGCCAGGTGCTGGACGCGCTGGAGCCCGAGGCCACAGCCTCGGTGCATGGTGACGACCTGGCCGCCTGGGGCCTGGCGCCTGGCGACTGGGCCGAGCTGCGCTCGCGCCGCGGCAGCGTGCGGGTGCGTCTGCGCCGCGACGATGGCACGCCGCGCGGCAGCGTGTTCCTGCCCTTTGCCTACGCCGAGGCGGCGGCCAATCTGCTCACCCATGCGGCGCTCGATCCGTTCGGCAAGATTCCCGAATTCAAGTACTGCGCGGTCGCCCTGCGACCTGCCCCTGCCTGACACACGCCTGACCGCTGCGGATGCGCGACTGCGGCACCCGGACTTTCCCGCCCCGGTGCGCGCAGCGCCGGGGCGAAGGGGTACATTCCCCGCATGTCTGTACGCCCTTCCACCCAGGTTGCCGTCGTGATGCGCTGCGAGCGCATCACCAACCGCTGGCAACCCTGGCGTTGGGTGCTCGCCGAGGTCGTGCCCCATGAGCCGGCCTTTGGCGCGGAGCCGCGCAAGCTGCGCGACGATGCCGAGGGCATGAGCTGGTTGTTTCCCGACTTTGAAGTGGCGCTGTTCCGCGACGAAGCCGAGGGCTACTGGCTCAACCTGGAGTCGCCCGCGCCCTGTTGGTTTGTGCTGTGGAGGCTGGATGAGGTGCAGGAGCCCGACGCCATCCCGCTGGCAAGGCCTGTGGCGGTGAGCCTGAGCTACCACGAAGCCGGGCGCTGGCTCGATGCGCAGGAGACCGTGGAGCAGGTGCCCGCGCCCGAGCCGGTGCTGGACACCTTGCGCGCCTTCGTGGCCGAGCACTACGTGCCCGAGCCGCGCCGCCGCAAGCGGCCCGATAGTTTTCAGCCGCTGCAAGACCGTTTTGGCAACCCGGCGTCCGTGTCCACTGGCAAGCCGCAGCGGGGCGGGGGTGGGCATGGCTGACGGATTCCTGGGCCGCTGGGCACGCCGCAAGGCCGATGCCCGCGAGGGCAAGCCGCTGGACGAACCGGTGCACGCACCGGCGACCCCGGTGGCGGCCCCAGCGGTCGCCGTGCCTGCGCCGCCGCCGGTGGCTGCCTCTAGGGCGGAGCCTGCGGGCGAGCCACCCGCGCCGCCGCCGACCCTGGAAGACGCCCGGCAGCTTACGCCCGAGGCCGACTTTCGCCGCTTTGTGGCGCGCGACGTACCGCCTGAGGTGCGCAACACCGCGGTCAAGAAGCTGTTTGCCGATCCGCACTTCAATGTGATGGACGGGCTCGATATCTACATCGACGACTACAACAAGCCCGACCCGCTGCCCGCCGGCATGCTGCGCCAGATGGCGAGCGCACAGTTCCTGGGCTTCTTCCGCGACGAAGCAGACAAGGCATCCCCTGCCGCACCGGACGCCCAGCGCGATGCCGCAGCGGTGGCCGAGCCCGATTCCTCCAGCCCGCCGGAGCGGGTGGCCACCCCCGCGGGCGGCCCGACAGCCCCTGCCAGCCAAGACGACCATGCCCACTCTGATCTGCGACTGCAACCAGACGATGCCTCTCGACGCGAAAGCGCTGGGCACCGCACTGCGTGAAGACCTGACTTTGCATTCCACGCTCTGCCGCCGCGAGGCCGGAGCCTTCCAGGCCGCGGTGCGCGGCCCGGGCGAGGTGGTGGTGGCCTGCACGCAGGAGCAGCGCCTGTTTGGCGAGCTGGGCCAGCAGACCGAAGGCGCGGTGGCGCCGGTGCGCTTCGTCAACATCCGCGAAACCGGCGGCTGGAGCCGCGATGCCCGCGAGGCCACGCCCAAGATCGCCGCACTGCTGGCCATGGCGCGGCTGCCCGAGCCGCCACCCGTGCCCACCGTCACCTACCGCAGTGGCGGCCGGGCGCTGGTCATCGGCCCGGTTGACGCTGCCGAGCGCGCGGCCGCTCTGGTGTCCGACGTGCTGGACGTGACGGTGTTTGCCACCGGCCCTGGTCAGGCCGGTGGTGCGCAGGCGCGGCGCTTTCCAGTGCTGGGCGGTCGCCTGCGCCAGATCACGGGCTGGCTGGGCGCGTTCGAGATCCGCTGGACAGCCGACAACCCCATCGACCTGGACCTGTGCACACGCTGCAACGCCTGCGTGGCCGCCTGTCCGGAAAACGCCATCGGCCTCGACTACCAGATCGACCTCGACGCCTGCACCGGCCACCGCGCCTGTGTGAAGGCCTGCCAGGTGGCCGGTGCCATCGACTTCCAGCGCGAGGCCGAGGAGCAGACCGAGCGCTTTGACCTGGTGCTGGACCTGCGCGCCGCCGACGCCACGCCCACGTTTGTGCAGCATGCGCTGCCGCAAGGCTACTTCCGCTGGGACGGCCGCGACCCGGGCGTGCTGTTGCGCCTGCGCGATATGGTGGGCGAGTTTGAGAAGCCGCGTTTCTTCCAGTACAAGCAAAAGCTCTGCGCGCACAGCCGCAATGAACAGATTGGTTGCCGCGCCTGCGTGGACATCTGCTCGGCCGAGGCCATCCGCAGCGAACCCGCGCGCCAGCAGATCCAGGTCAACCCCCATCTGTGCGTGGGTTGCGGGGCCTGCACCACGGTATGCCCTACGGGCGCACTGACCTACGCGTACCCGGCCGTGCCCGACCTGGGCCAGCGGCTCCGTACGGTGCTGTCCACGTATCTCGCTGCAGGGGGCAAGGCTCCGGTGCTGCTCTTGCACAGCCAGGATGCGGGGCAGGCCATGGTCGACGAGCTGGGGCGTGCGGCACAGCTCAAGCTGGCGCACGGTGTGCCAGCCTCTGTCATTCCAGTGCCCTTGTGGCATTCGGCCAGCACCGGCATCGATCTGTGGCTCAGCGCCATTGCCTGGGGTGCTCGACAGGTGGCCGTGCTGACCACCGGCGCGGAGGCCCCGCAATACCTCGACGGCCTGCGCGCGCAAATGGACGTGGCCCAGACGCTGCTGCAAGGGCTGGGCTACACGGGCACGCACCTGCACCTGCTGCAGGCCCGCACCGCGCAGGATCTGGACGCACTGCTGCGCCCCCTGGCGGCGCAGCGCCCTGCTGTGCCGGCCGTGACTGCACGGCATGCCGCGGTGGGCGAAAAGCGCAGCACGCTGGACATGGCGCTGGACCACCTGATCGCGCACACTCCGCTGGCGGCTGCGCAGCAGCCCGAGGCCATCGCACTGCCAGCGGGGGCATCGCCGCTGGGGTCGGTCGTGGTCAACGCCGACCGTTGCACCCTGTGCATGAGCTGTGTCGGTGCGTGCCCCGCGAGCGCCCTGCTTGACAACCCGCAAGCGCCCCAGCTGCGCTTTGTCGAGAAGAACTGCGTTCAGTGCGGTCTGTGCGTGCAGACCTGCCCGGAAGACGCACTGTCGCTGGTGCCTCGCCTGCTGCTGGGGCCCGCACGGGCCGAAACCCGTGTGATCAACGCCACCAAGCCCTGGCACTGCGTGCGCTGTCACAAGCCCTTCGGCACCCTCAAGGCCATCGAGGCCATGCTGGGCCGCTTGTCGGGGCATCCGATGTTCCAGGGTGAGGCGTTGGAGCGCCTCAAGATGTGCGGCGACTGCCGCGTGATCGACCTGTATTCCGCCTCTGGCGAAACGAAAGTGACCGACCTGTGAGCGCTCCTGTCCACCTGCACCGTCCTTCGGCTACCAGTTCGGCGCTGGACGAAGAAACCGCGCGCGCCGAGCTGTACGGGTTGCTTGCGCAGCTGTTCTATGCCCCGCCCGAGCCTGCACTGTGGGATGCGCTGCGCGTGGCCGTGACCGAGGCACCGGCCACAGGGGCTTTCTTGCAGGAGCCCTGGCAACAACTGGTCGCCACTGCGCGGGCCATGGAGCGCAGTGCCGTGGTGGCAGAGTTTGATCGCCTGTTCGGCGGTGTGGGCAAGCCCGAGGTCATGCTGTACGCCTCGCATTACCTCAGCGGCTTTCTCAACGAGAAGCCGCTTGTGCGCCTGCGCGACGATCTGGCCCGGCTGGGCCTGGGCCGCGACGACCAGATGCCGGAAACCGAGGACCACATCGCCTACGTGTGCGAGGTGATGCGGTATCTGATCGCAGGGGATGACATGGAGGTCTGCAACCTGAGGGTGCAGCAGGCGTTTTTCGCCGCCCATCTCCAGGGCTGGACGCCTGCGCTGTGCAATGCGCTGCAAGAGCACCCTGCCGCCCGGTTCTATGCCGCACTGGCCCGCTTGGCGCAGGCTTTTTTCTCAGTAGAAACCCAGGGGTTCGATCTACTGGATTGACCCGTTGGAGCACTGTCGCCGTAAGTCTCGTGTTCGAGTAGGCGACTAAAGTGCTTGGAATGCCTGACAGCCGTTTGCATGCGCTTACATGCTGTCTTAGAGTGTGTCTACTAATTCCCTCGTCCGCCACTGGAGACAAGCATGCAGGACCGTCAACCCGATTCCTCACGTCGCAGATTCTTTGGTGGTGCGGCCACCGTGGGTGCTGCCGCAGCCGCCGTGGTGGCGCTGCCGCAGGTCATGCCGGCGGTGGGCTCCCCCGCGCAGGAGACCTTGCTGCCCCCGCCCGAGCGAGGCGGTGGCTACCAGCTCTCCGAGCATGTCAAGCGCTACTACCGTACCACCCACATCTGAGCAGGACGCGCCATGTTGCTGACCAAGAAGTCTTCTCGCGCGCCCGAGGGTGCGCCGTCGTCTCCATTTGTGCACAGCCTGCGCCGTGGGCTCGCACATGCGCTGCCCACCATGGACCGCCGCGCATTTCTGCGCCGCTCTGGCCTCGGTGTGGGCGTGGGGCTCGCGGCTTCCCAGCTCACGCTGGTCAAGAAGTCGCAAGCGGCCCAGGGCAAGATCGCCGTGGGCGACAGCAAGATCGAAGTGCGCCGCACGGTGTGCACCCACTGCTCCGTGGGTTGTGCGGTCGACGCCATTGTGGAGAACGGTGTCTGGGTGCGCCAGGAGCCGGTGTTCGATTCACCGATCAACCTTGGGGCCCACTGCGCCAAGGGGGCGGCCCTGCGTGAGCACGGCCACGGTGAATTCCGGCTGCGCTACCCGATGAAACTGGTCAACGGCAAGTACGAGCGCATCAGCTGGGATCAGGCGCTGGACGAAATTTCCGCCAAGATGCAGGAGCTGCGCAAGGCCAGCGGGCCTGACAGCGTGTACTTCATCGGCTCGTCCAAGCACAACAACGAGCAGGCCTATCTGCTGCGCAAGTTCGTCAGCTACTGGGGTACCAACAACTGCGACCACCAGGCGCGCATCTGCCACTCCACCACCGTGGCCGGCGTAGCCAACACCTGGGGTTACGGTGCGATGACCAACTCGTACAACGACATGCAGAACAGCAAGCTGGCGTTGTACATCGGCTCCAATGCGGCCGAAGCCCATCCGGTGAGCATGTTGCACATGCTGCACGCCAAGGAAACGGGCTGCAAGATGATCGTGGTCGATCCCCGCTTCACGCGCACGGCGGCCAAGGCCGACGAGTTCGTGCGCATCCGGTCGGGCTCGGACATCCCGTTCCTGTTCGGCATCCTGTACCACATCTTCAAGAACGGCTGGGAAGACAAGCAGTACATCAACGACCGGGTCTGGGGCATGGACAAGGTCCGTGCCGAAGTGCTGGCCAAGTGGACGCCCGACAAGGTGGAAGAGGCCTGCGGCGTCAATGAGGCGCAGGTGCTCAAGGTCGCGACCATGATGCACCAGCACCGCCCGGGCACCATCGTCTGGTGCATGGGCCAGACCCAGCACACCATTGGCAATGCCATGGTGCGCGCGTCGTGCCTGTTGCAGCTGGCACTGGGCAATGTGGGCAAGTCCGGTGGCGGTACCAACATCTTCCGCGGCCACGACAACGTGCAGGGTGCCACCGACGTTGGCCCCAACCCTGATTCGCTGCCGGGCTACTACGGCGTGGCCGAAGGCGCGTGGAAGCACTTTGCGGCGGTCTGGGGCGTGGAATTCGACTGGATCAAGAGCCGCTATTCCAGCCCGGCGATGATGACCAAGTCGGGCATGACGGTGTCGCGCTGGATTGACGGCGTGCTCGAAAAGAACGAGCTGATCGACCAGGATTCGAACCTGCGCGGCGTTTTCTTCTGGGGTCACGCACCCAACTCGCAGACGCGCGGCCTGGAAATGAAAAAGGCCATGGACAAGCTGGATCTGTTGGTGGTGGTCGATCCGTACCCCTCGGCCACGGCTGCGATGGCGGCGATGCCGGGCAAGGCCGAGGATCTGAACCCCAACCGCACGGTGTATCTGCTGCCCGCGGCCACGCAGTTCGAGACCAGCGGCTCGTGCACGGCATCGAACCGGTCACTCCAGTGGCGCGAGAAGGTGATCGAGCCGCTGTGGGAAAGCCGCAGCGACCACATGATCATGTACCAGCTGGCCGGCAAGCTGGGTTTTGGTGCCGAACTGGTCAAGAACTACAAGCTGCAAAAGGTCAAGGGCATGGATGAGCCCGTGGTCGAGGACATCCTGCGCGAAATCAACCGCAGCGTCTGGACCATTGGCTACACCGGTCAGAGCCCGGAACGGCTGAAGGCCCACATGCGCAACATGCACCTGTTCGACGTCAAGACCCTGAAGGCCAAGGGCGGCAAGGACAAGGAAACCGGCTACGACTTCAGCGGCGATTACTTCGGTCTGCCCTGGCCCTGCTATGGCACGCCCGAGCTCAAGCACCCGGGTTCGCCCAACCTCTACGACACGTCCAAGCACGTGATGGACGGCGGCGGCAACTTCCGCGCCAACTTTGGGGTGGAACGCGACGGCCAGAGCCTGCTCGCCGAAGATGGCTCGCATTCGCTGGGGGCCGACATCACCACGGGCTACCCCGAGTTCGACCATGTGCTGCTCAAGAAGCTGGGCTGGTGGGACGAACTGACCGACGCTGAGAAAAAAGCCGCCGAAGGCAAGAACTGGAAGACCGATCCGAGCGGCGGCATCATCCGCGTGACCATGAAGAACCACGGCTGCCATCCATTCGGCAATGCCAAGGCCCGCGCCGTGGTCTGGAACTTCCCCGACCCGATTCCGCAGCACCGCGAGCCGCTGTACGGCACGCGCCCGGACCTGATGGCCAAGTACCCGACGCACGACGACCGCAAGGCGTTCTGGCGCTTGCCCACGCTCTACAAGAGCGTGCAAGAGAAGAACCTGGCGGACAAGCTGCACGAGAAGTTCCCGCTGATCCTGACCTCGGGCCGCCTGGTCGAATACGAAGGGGGTGGCGAGGAGACCCGCTCGAACCCCTGGCTGGCCGAGCTGCAGCAGGAAGCGTACGTCGAGATCAACCCCAAGACGGCCGCGGACCGCAGCATCCGCAACGGCGAGCGCGTGTGGCTCTCTTCGCCCACAGGTGCCCGCATCAACGTGCAGGCGCTGGTGACCGAGCGCGTGGCGCCCGATACGGTGTGGATGCCCTTCCACTTCTCGGGCCGCTGGCAGGGGGCCGACATGCTGGCGCATTACCCCAAGGGCGCGGCGCCCATCGTGCGCGGCGAAGCCGTGAACACCGCGACCACCTATGGTTACGACACCGTGACCATGATGCAGGAAACCAAGACCACGATCTGCAACGTGGAACGGGCCTGAGCGCTCGACACTGACGAGGAGACACAGCAATGGCCCGAATGAAGTTCATCTGCGATGCAGAACGCTGCATCGAATGCAACGGCTGCGTGACCGCCTGCAAGAACGAGCACGAAGTGCCCTGGGGTGTGAACCGCCGCCGCGTGGTGACGCTCAACGACGGCGTGCCCGGTGAGAAGTCCATCTCGGTGGCCTGCATGCACTGCAGCGACGCGCCGTGCATGGCTGTCTGCCCGGTCAACTGCTTCTACCGCACCGACGAAGGTGTGGTGCTGCACGACAAGGACGTGTGCATCGGCTGCGGTTACTGCTCGTACGCCTGCCCGTTTGGTGCGCCCCAGTTCCCGTCCTCGGGCACTTTTGGTCTGCGCGGCAAGATGGACAAATGCACGTTCTGTGCGGGCGGCCCTGAAAAGCACGGGAGCGAAGCCGAATTCGAGAAGTACGGTCGCAACCGCCTGGCCGAAGGCAAGCTGCCGGCTTGCGCCGAAATGTGCTCGACCAAGGCGCTGCTGGCTGGCGACGGCGACGTGGTGGCCGACATCTTCCGCAACCGCGTGATCCAGCGCGGCAAGGGTGCTGAAGTGTGGGGCTGGGGTACGGCCTACGGCACCAAGACATCGGGCCAAGCCCCGGCAGGAGCCAAGTCATGAGCACGCGTTCCATCGCATTGGCGGCCCTGGTGGCCGCAGCTGGGTTGGTAGGCTGCTCCGAAAAGCCGCAGACCGGTGGCGGCATTCGCCACGACGCCGCTCCTTACACGGGCACTGGCAGCAACTTCATGCAGTCTGGCTGGAAGGCGGGCGACAAGACAAGCTGGGAGCAGCAGCTCAAGGCGCGGCAGCTGTACGGGCAAAACGAGTACACGCGCAACCAACAGCCTGCGCAGTGACGAAGGGGGCTCCCATGAAGCAACTCCTGTGGACTTTGCTGCTGGCTGCGGCCACCGGCCTGGGTGGTGTGCACGCGCAAACAGCTCCGGCCGACACCGGCGCACCGCAGTCGGCGGCCGCACCCGCTGCGATGGCGGGCGTGAAGAGCCAGAACATTTTCGAGCTCAAGGATGCGAGCAACGAGCCGAACTATGCCGGCCAGACGAACGCCGAGCGCGCCCAGGTACAGCCGGGCAACAACGCGCCGATGTGGCGGCAGGTGGGCGAGGGGGTGAACGGCTACAGCAGCCTGCCCAAAAGCCAGGCGCCTGAGGCTGGCAACCTGATTCAGCCTTTCGTGCAGTACCCGGGCTCTCGCTGGACCAACGCCGGGGAAGCCTGGCGCCAGGTGCGCAACCAGTGGATCATTCCGTACGGTGGTGCGTTGCTCGTGATCGTGGCGGTGGCCATCGGGCTGTTCTATTGGCGCAAAGGCACGATCATGCTCCACGGGACCGAAACGGGGCGCAAGATCGAACGCTTCACCCCGTTCGAGCGTGCCGCGCACTGGGTCAACGCCATCGCCTTCGTGGCTCTGGCCGTCTCCGGCATCGTGATGGCCTTTGGCAAATACTTCATGCTGCCCGTGATGGGCAGCACCCTGTTTGGCTGGCTCAGCTACGCACTCAAGAACATCCACAATTTTGCCGGGCCGTTGTTTGCGGTGTCGCTGATTGTGGTGTTTGCGACCTTCGTGCGGGACAACCTGCCAAGCAAGGAGGATGTGCAGTGGATCCTCAAGGGGGGGGGTCTTCTGTCGGAGCACGAGGTGCCATCGCACCGCTTCAACGCGGGTGAAAAGGTGTTGTTCTGGGCGGGCGTGTTCTTCCTCGGGGCCATCGTCGTGGCATCGGGCCTTGTGCTCGACAAAGTGATCCCGGGCCTGTTGTATGAGCGCTCGACCATGCAGATCGCGCACATGTTCCACGGCGTGGCCACGGTGCTGATGATGGTGATGTTCATGGGTCATATCTACATGGGCACCGTCGGTATGCAAGGCGCCTACCAAGCCATGAGAACCGGCTATGTGGACGAAACCTGGGCCAAGGAACACCATGAGCTCTGGTACGACGATATCCAGGCCGGCAAGATTCCGCGCGAGCGCAGTGTCAGCGGCCCACAGGCGACGGCTGGTCGCCCTGCGCAGGCTTGAGATGGAGGAGATTCCGATGACAGTACACCCCACGTTTCTTGCTCGACTGTCCTCCGCGCTGGCAGGCGGACTGCTGATGGGCCTCTCGCTCACCGCGCAGGCCAAGCTGCCGCCGCCTTCGCCCGAAGCGGCCGCCAAAGCGGCCGAGGCTGCGGCCAAGTCGGCGCATGCGGCCAAGGTGGACAACTACAAGCTGTGCCTGTACCAGGACAAGGCGGCAGCGCACTACCGCAAGACCGCCAAAGACGCCAAGCCCGCGACCACGACACCTGCCTGCGCCGACCCCGGGCCGTTTGTGTACACGCCGCCCGCCGACAAGCCCGCCGAGGCCGCGGCTGCACCGTCGTCTGCTGGCGTTGCAGCCAGCCCGCCAAGCACCAAGGCACCGTCTGCGTCCGCGCCCAAGTCCTGAGCGGAGCGTGCGGTCAGGGGTGATCTGATCGATCCACCCCGGCCGCATCAAGACCTGACCATCCGGCCGCACGAACCTCTGGTGAGGACGTGCGGCTTTTTCATGCCCGTGGCATGCTTGCTGCACCATGCTGAATCCCTCTGACCCGTCTCTCGGGCAAGACGCTTCCTTGCGGCCCCTGGCGTTGCCCCGGCTGACGCAGGCCCATGCTCCGCTCACGCGCACCGTCCAGGCCCTCAACGAGCGCGGAGAGACCGAATGGCTGCAGATTCCGGCCGAGCGTCCGCTGACGGTGTACGTGGACAAGCGCGAGATCGTGACCCTCATGACCCTGGGCGCCCACCCAGAATGGCTGGTGCTCGGCTACCTGCGCAACCAACGCCTGGTGGATGCCGTCGACGACATCGAATCGGTCACGGTGGACTGGGAGGTGGGTGCGGCCGCGGTGCGCACCCGTGCGGGCATTGAGCGCATCGAGGAACGCACCGCCCACAAGGTGGTGACCAGCGGCTGCGGACAGGGCAGCGTGTTTGGCCACTGGATCGACGAGATCGAGCGCATCGCCTTGCCGCAGGCGCGCATCACGCAGGCGCAGCTCTACGGCATCGTCAATGCCATCCGGCTGCAGGAGAGTACGTACAAATCGGCAGGCTCTGTACACGGCTGCGCGCTGTTCCGCGGCGAAGCCCTGCTGCTGTTCGTGGAGGACGTGGGCCGCCACAACGCCATCGACACCATTGCCGGCTGGATGTGGCTGCATGGCGATGGGCCACCCGATCAACCGGTGCAAACCGACCGCGCCCGTTGGGCGCAAGCGGCCGGCATGCGCGGCGACGACAAGGTGTTCTACACCACCGGGCGCCTCACGAGCGAGATGGTCATCAAGTCGGCGCAGATGGGGGTGCCGGTGGTCGTGTCGCGCAGCGGCATGACGCAGATGGGCCATGCGGTGGCCGAGCGCCTCGGGCTGTGCGCCATCGGCCGTGCCATGAACCGGCGCTTTGTCTGCTACAGCGGTGCCGAACGACTGCAATGGCAGCCGGAGCTGGCGCAGGCGGCCATTGCGCCGTCGCGTGAGGGTGGATCGCTCCCTGCAACCGACTGAGCCGGCTGCGCGGCTCTGGCCTGCGCCCGCGAGCACTCTGGCAACGGCATGCAGCAATGGCATCATGCGCGCATGCGCAAGAACAACGATCCTCGCGACTGGGCGGACACCTTGCCCAGCCAGTTCGGACCCTACGAATCGCTGCCGCCTGGAGCCGAGCCTCAAGAGCCCCCGTTCGGCACCCATCCGGCCGCAGCGGCAAGCCCTGCAAGTCCTGCGACGCCGCAGGCCCTCGGCGCAGACGAATGGCCCTGGCACCGCTGGATTCGCGAGGGGCTGCGCGGAACCATGCTCCGGGCCCCCGCTCCGTGGCCGGTAGGTCCGGGGCCGCTGCAGACCCTGGTGCTGGTGCTGCTGCCCGCCTTGCTGCTGCTGGCGGTGGACCGCTGGGGCATTGACGCACCGGTGACGTTCGATGTCCGGGCCTGGCTGGCCCCGTGGTGGACCACCCTCGTGCTGGCCTGGCTGGCCTGGTGGGCGATGGCCCCGCGCCAAGACCTTCCATCCAGGAGCCTCGCAGCCTGGCTGGTGCTCACAGCCTGGTCGCCCTGGCTTCCCACGGCGCTGCTGTATGGCCTGATGGGGTGGATGGCACGCGCGCCGGGCGTGTGGGCGTCGGAGGCGATGACCTGGCTCTCTTGGGGGTTGTACGTGGGCCTGCTGCTGTGGGTCGTGGCCGCGTTGGTGCGCAGCACTGCAGCGCTGGCTGCGTCCCGCGGGCGGGCGGCCGTTTTTGCGCTCGGTTTGCTCGCAGTGCTGGCTGCGGCGACCTGGTGGTTTCCAGACCGCCCCTGGGCGCCCGACCGGGACAGCCTGGCCCAGTCCACCGACGGCGACCTGGCGGCACCCCCCGCGCTGGCCCTGCGCCCTGAGGTGTTCGAAGACCAGCAGACGCTGTGGCAGGCGCAGGCCGATGCGCTGCTGCCCGAACGCCCGGGCGTGACCGACCTGTACGCGCTGGTGTTTGCCCCCTACGCCGACGAAGAGGTCTTTCGCCGCGAAAGCACCATGGTGGCGCGCTTGATGGCCGAGCGCTTCGATGCCCAGGGCCGGGTGTTGCACCTGCTCAACCACGCGCACACGTCGGCCACGCATGCCTGGGCCACACCGGCCAACCTGCGCCGGGCCGTCAAGCTGCTGGCCGAGCGCATGGACCGCGAGCACGACGTGCTGTTTGTGTACCTGACCTCCCATGGTGCCAAAGACCACGCCCTGGCCGCCACCCTGGCGCCGCTGCAGATCGAGTCGCTCACGCCGCGCGATGTGCGCGAGGCGCTCGATGAAGCCGGCATTCGCCACCGGGTGATCGCAGTGTCGGCCTGCTATTCGGGCGGTTGGGTAGAGCCCCTGGCCACGCCGACCACTCTGGTGATGACCGCAGCCGATGCAGACCACACCTCGTACGGCTGCGGCACACGCTCCGAGCTCACCTTCTTTGGCCGTGCCGTGTTCCATGAGCAGCTGCGCCAGACCCATTCGTTTGCCGAGGCCTTTGAGCGCGCCGTGCCGGTGATTGCGCGGCGCGAGTTGGATGCCGGCAAGGACGACGGGTTTTCCAACCCGCAGATCCGGGTGGGCCCCGAGATCGCGCCCACCCTGCAGGCCTTGCAGGAGCGGCTGGCCGGCATCTGAAAGCGCGCGCCAGCGCCCGGGGCAGGCAGGGTGCTGGCCCGGCTGGCCCGGGTGCACAAGTCCCCAGGCGCGGCCAGACGTCGGGCTTTGCGCTATGGTGCGGCCCATGACCCCTTCGTTTTTCAGACTGGGCTGGCGCACCCTGCTGCGCGACCTGCGCGCGGGCGAGCTGCGCCTGCTGATCGTGGCTGTGACCCTGGCCGTGGGTGCGTTGACCTCGGTCGGCTTTTTTGCCGACCGCCTGCAGGGCGGCCTGCAGCGCGACGCTCTGCAGATGCTGGGCGGCGATGCCGTGGTGGCCAGCGACAACCCCACGCCCGCCAGTTTTGTGGAGCAGGCGCGCCAGCAGGGCCTGCAGGCCGTGACCACGCTGAGCTTTCCGACCATGGCGCGCGCGCCCGATGCGCAGGGCGGCGGTGCACGGCTCGTGGCCCTCAAGAGCGTGGAGCCCGGCTATCCGCTGCGCGGCACGGTGCGCATTGCGCCGCAGCCCGGCGCGCCCGACGCGGCCACGCAAGACATTCCCGCGCCCGGCCAGGTGTGGGTGGACGCACCGCTGCTCGGCGCGCTGGGCCTGTCCGTGGGCGACACCCTGCTGCTGGGCGACGCCGCCCTGCGCGTGTCGGCCGTGATCACCATCGAGCCTGACCGCGGCGCGGGATTCATGAACTTCGCGCCCCGCGTGATGGTGAACGCCCAGGACCTGCCCGCCACCGGCCTCGTGCAGCCTGCCAGCCGCCTGACCTACCGCTTTGCCGTGGCGGGTGACGAGCGCGCCGTGCGCCGCTTTGCCGACTGGGCCAACGCCCAGGTGCGCCTGCCCGAGGTGCACGGCGTGCGCGTGGAATCGCTGGAAAGCGGCCGCCCCGAAATGCGCCAGACACTCGACCGTGCGCAGAAATTCCTCTCGCTCGTGGCGCTGCTGGCGGCCCTGCTGTCGGCCGTGGCCGTGGCCCTGGCAGCCCGCAGTTTTGCGGCCGACCACCTCGACGCGTCGGCCCTGCTGCGCGTGCTGGGGCAAAGCCAGCGCACCATCGCCGGGGCCTACATCACCGAATTTGCGCTGGTGGGCCTCTTGGCCAGCCTGCTGGGTGTGGCACTGGGCTATGGGGTGCACCATGGTTTTGTGCTGCTGCTGGCGGGCCTGGTCGAATCGTCGCTGCCTGCGCCCAGCCTCTGGCCCGTGGCCTTTGGCGTGGGCATGGGGCTGACCCTGCTGGTGGCCTTTGGGCTGCCGCCGGTGCTGCAACTGGCGCAGGTGCCGCCGCTGCGCGTGATCCGGCGCGATGTGGGCGGGCTGCGCCCGGCGTCGCTGGCTGTGCTCGGCCTGGGGGTGGCCGGTTTTGCCGCACTGCTGCTGGCCGTGAGCAGCGACCTGCGCCTGGGGGCGATTGCGGTGGGTGGCTTTGCCGCCGCAGTGGGCCTGTTTGCGGCGCTGAGCTGGCTGGCCGTGTGGGTGCTGCGCCGCAGCGTGAACGAAGCCACCGCCCCCCGCTGGCTGGTGCTGGCCACGCGGCAGATTGCCGCGCGCCCGGTGTATGCGGTGGTGCAGGTCAGCAGCCTGGCCGTGGGCCTGCTGGCGCTGGTGCTGCTGGTGCTGCTGCGCACCGACCTCATCAGCAGCTGGCGGCAGGCCACGCCGCCCGACGCGCCCAACCGCTTCGTCATCAACGTGATGCCCGAGCAGGCCGAGCCCTTCCAGCAGCAGCTGCAGGCCGCGGGCGTGCAGCGCTACGACTGGTATCCGATGATCCGCGGCCGCCTCGTGGCCGTGAACGACCGCCCCGTGGGCCCGGACGATTACACCGAAGACCGCGCCAAGCGCCTGGTGGACCGCGAATTCAACCTCTCGCACGCTGAGCAGGCTCCGCCGCATAACACCGTGGTGGCCGGCCGCTGGACGCCCGGCGAGGCCGACGGGCTGAGCGTGGAAGACGGCATTGCCGAGACGCTGGGCCTCAAGCTCGGCGACCGCCTGCGCTTTGACATGGGCGGCGTGCAGCGCGAAGCGCGCATCACCAGCCTGCGCAAGGTGGACTGGGGCTCGATGCGCGCCAACTTTTTCGTGATGTTCCCGGTGGCGCAGATGGAAGGCGTGCCGCTGACCTACCTGGCCGCCTACCGGGCACCCGAAGTCTGGCCGCCCGCTGGGGCGCAGCCGCCGCTGCCTGCCACGGGCGCTGCGCCCTCCGGCACGGGCAGCGCGGGCTTCGACAACGCGCTGGTGCGGCAGTTTCCGAACGTCACCAACGTGGACATGACGGCCACCATCGCCCAGGTGCAGCGGGTGCTGGAGCAGGTGATCCGCGCCGTGGAGTTCCTGTTCGCCTTCACGCTGGCCGCGGGGCTGGTGGTGCTGTTTGCGGCCGTGACGGCCACGCGCGAAGAGCGCGCGCGCGAGTTCGCCATCATGCGGGCCGTGGGCGCGGGCTCCGGCCTGCTGCGGCAGGTGCAGCGGGCCGAACTGCTGGGCGTGGGCCTGCTGGCGGGCTTTCTGGCCAGCAGCGTGGCCGTGGCGGTGGGCTGGGGCCTGGCGCGCTACGTGTTCGAATTCACCTGGACGGCCGCGCCCTGGGTGCCGCTGGCCGGGGCCCTGGCTGGTGCGCTGCTGGCGCTGGCGGCGGGCTGGTGGGGCCTGCGTGAAGTGCTGCGCCGCCCGGTGGTGGCCACCTTGCGCCGCGCGGCAGAATAGCGCCAGGCTGCATCCCGGGCCCTGGCTGGGGCCGGGCCGAGGCCCGCACCCCGG
The DNA here is from genome assembly GCF_039540375.1 of Acidovorax lacteus. Taxonomy (NCBI): domain Bacteria; kingdom Pseudomonadati; phylum Pseudomonadota; class Betaproteobacteria; order Burkholderiales; family Comamonadaceae; genus Acidovorax; species Acidovorax lacteus. The sequence goes on along the minus strand of NZ_BAABEX010000009.1, from coordinate 4,794 downwards.
CCACAGCTTGTAAAGGGCCACCGGGGGTGCAAGGCTGGGTTGCCGTCCTCTGGTTGTTTGCTCCTGTTTTGATAGCTACTCGTGCTTGATTTGTAAGCACGAGCGGCCAATTTGGCTTGTATGACCGATTCCGACACTCCAGACGCCTCGCCCACCACCCCGTTTGAATGGATCGGCGGCGAGGAGCGCGTGCGCGCGCTCACCGAGCGCTTTTACGACCTGATGGACCTGGAGCCCCGCTATGCCGCGCTGCGCGCCGCGCACGGCAGCGACCTGGTCTCGGCCCGGCAAAAGCTGTTCTGGTTTTTGTGCGGCTGGCTCGGCGGGCCGGATTACTACATCGAACGATTCGGCCACCCGCGCTTGCGGGCGCGGCACCTGCCGTTTTCCATCGGCATTCTGGAGCGCGACCAATGGGTGGCCTGCATGGACCAGGCCATGGCCGAAACCGGCGTTCCAGCGGACTTGCGCACGCGTCTGCAGGCCAGCTTCATGAACACCGCCGACTGGATGCGCAACCGCGGGGGGTGAGCATGCCGCCCAGAAATCCTTCGGCACCCGCGGGCAGAAAGCCCCGTGTGGCGCGCAAGCCCGCACCCAGCGGCTTTCGCTGCGCGGGCTGCGGCGAATGGCACGAGGAACTGCTCACCGACGTCGGCTGTGGCCTGCCCGATGCGGTGTTTGCGCTCGGCTACCTGGAGCGCTACCGCCGCGCGCGCCACAACGCCGACTTTTGCACCCTGGACGGCACGCGCCACTTCATCCGCTGCGTACTGCCCGTGCCCTTCGCCTACCGCGACGACTTCTTTGGCTGGGGCGTGTGGGTCGAAGTGGAACCGGCCGCGCACGACGCCTGGCTGCACTGTTTTGATGGCGGGGCCGAGCGCATGCCGCCGGTGACCGGTGTGCTGGCCAACGCGCTCAAGGCCTATCGCGCCACCACGGGGCTGCCGGTGCGCCTGGATTTCGCGGACGACCGCCGTCCGTTCGCCTGGATCGCGCCCCGCTCGCGCCACGCCCTGGCGCTGGAGCAGCGCCGCGGCATCGACGAAGCCCGCCACCACGCGCTGGCCGACCTGTTCCGCTGACGTCCGCCGGGCCGGGCCCGCTGCGTGTGCGGGGTCTGGCGGCGCGGTTCAGCGCGCCTGCATCTTGCGCGCCGAGCGCAGCAGCACCACCAGCGCCCCGGCGCCGCCCTCGTCGCCGCGCGCCTGCACAAAGGCCAGCACCTCGTTCTTTTGCACCAGCCAGCTGTGCACGCGGCCTTTGAGCACCGGGCTCTTGCCCGGAGAGCCCAGGCCCTTGCCGTGCACGATGCGCACGCAGCGTTTGCCCTGCTTTTGCGCGTCGCGCAGGAACTGGCCCAGCGCCTCGCGCGCCTCGTCGGTGCGCAGGCCGTGCAGGTCGAGCTGCGCCTGCAGCGTCCATTCGCCACGGCGCAGGCGGCGCGTGATGTCGGGGCCTACGCCGGGGCGCCGGTAGCTCAGGGCCTCGTCAGTCTCCAGCAGGGTGCTCACGTCGAAGTCGTCGCTGATCGATTCCAGCAGCACGCGCTGGTCGTCCAGTTGCTGCTGCACGGCCACGGGTGCGGGTTGGGGCAGCGCGTGCTCCACGGTGTTGCGCGTGCGCAGGCGCTGCACCGGGCCCACGGCCAGCTCGAACAGACGGTGGGCGTTGCGCTGGCGTTCTTCCTCGGCGCGGCGCGCCTTTTCGGTGGCCAGGGCGGCTTCGCGCTGCTGGGCCATGCGCTTGCGCACGGCCTTGAGGTCTTGCAGCGAGTGAACGACCAGGCCCGTGGCGGTGGCAGTGGCCGTGGCTGTGGGCGCAGCCGCAGCGGGCGGCAGGGGAGGGCGGCGGGGGGCGGTCATGCAGCGCGCCCCGTCACAGCAGGCCCTGCTCAGCCATCGACAGCGCCTGGCCGGGGCCGACGATTACGTGGTCGAGCACGCGCACGTCCACCAGCGCCAGCGTGGTCTTGAGGGTCTGCGTCAGCGCCTCGTCGGCGCGGCTGGGCTGCACGCTGCCGCTGGGGTGGTTGTGGGCCAGCACCACGGCCGCAGCCTGGTGGTGCAGGGCGCGCAGCACCACCTCGCGCGGGTACACGCTGGTCTGCGTGAGCGTGCCGCGGAACAGCTCTTCCAGCGCCAGCAGCCGGTGCTGGCTGTCGAGGAACAGCACCGCAAACACCTCGTGCCCCTTGGCCGCCAGATGCAGCTGCAGGTAGTGCTTCACGGTCTCGGGTGCGTCGAACACGGTGCGCTCTTGCAACTGCTGGGCCAGGGCACGGCGGGCGAGTTCGAGCACCGCCACCAGCTCGGCCCGCTTGGCCGGGCCCAGGCCCTTGATGCGGGCGAGATCGGCCGCGCTTGCGTGCAGCAGCCCGGCAATGCCGCCAAAGCCGCCCGCCGGGCGGCCCGTGGCCGGGTCGGTGCAGGGCGGGGCCAGCAGCTCTTCGGCCAGCGCCAACACGCCCTTGCCCGCCAGGCCCGTGCGCAGCAGGATGGCCAGCAGCTCCGCATCGGCCAGCGCTGCCGGGCCGCGCGCAAGCAGCTTCTCGCGCGGCTGGGCATCGGCAGGCAGGTCTTTGAGGGGCATGGGGCGGCGGGCGTGCAGTGGGAGGGTGGCAGGGCAGGGGGGCCGCCTGCGGCAGGGCTTGACCGGCGCGGCCCGGGGCCATGGCCGGTTTTCTACAATCGGGCCCAGTTTATCGGGACTTGCATGACCTCTGACGCCACCCCCCTTCCCACCGTTCAGCCGGGCTCCTTCCTCACCTTGCACTACCGGCTGGCCGGCCCTGCGGGCGACGTGATCAACACCTTCACCGACAAGCCCGCCACGCTGTCGCTGGGCACGGGCGAGCTGTCGCCTGCGATGGAGCAGCGCCTGCTGGGCCTGGCCGAAGGCACGCGCAGCACCTTCACGCTGGCCGCAGGCGAGGCCTTTGGCGAGCGCAACCCCGACATGGTGCAGTGGGTGGCGCGCAAGCTGCTGAACGAGCTGGGCGACCCGCACGAGCAGTACCAGGTGGGCGATGTGGTGCAGTTTCCCACGCCCGACGGTCTGGGCAGCTACGCCGGGGCGGTGCAGCAGGTGCGGGGCGACGGCGCAGTGCTGTTCGACTTCAACCACCCGCTGGCGGGCCAGCCCGTCACGTTCGAGGTGCAGATCATCGGCGTGCTGTGATGCGCCGGGTGCCGCCGCGCGGCCACCCCGCACTGCCTGCCGTCAACGCTGCTGGCCGCCGCCAGCGTGAGGAACATTCCCTATGAACCATCCCCAGGAGATCCTGCTGGCCGAACCCCGAGGCTTTTGCGCCGGGGTGGACCGCGCCATCGAGATCGTCGAGCGCGCACTGCAGAAGTTCGGCGCGCCGATCTACGTGCGCCACGAAATCGTGCACAACACCTACGTGGTCAACGACCTCAAGGCCAAGGGCGCCATCTTCATCGAAGACCTGGCCGACGTGCCGCCCGGCGCTACGCTGGTTTTCAGCGCCCACGGCGTGAGCCGCGCCGTGCAGGAAGAAGCCCAGGCGCGCGGGTTCTCGATCTTTGACGCCACCTGCCCGCTGGTGAGCAAGGTGCACGTCGAGGTGGCCAAGCTCGCCAAGGAAGGCTACGAATTCATCATGATCGGCCACAAGGGCCACCCCGAGGTGGAGGGCACCATGGGCCAGCTCGACTCGGGCATCCACCTGGTGGAAGACGTGGCCGATGTGGCCCGCGTGCAGCCCGGGCAGACGGCCAAGCTCGCCGTGGTCACGCAGACCACGCTGTCGGTGGACGACGCGGCCGAGATCCTGGCGGCCGTGCGCCAGCGCTTTCCGCAGGTGCGCGAGCCCAAGCAACAGGACATCTGCTACGCCACGCAGAACCGACAGGACGCCGTCAAACTGCTGAGCCGCCAGGTGGACCTGGTGATCGTGGTGGGCAGCCCCACCAGCTCCAACAGCAACCGCCTGCGCGAACTGGCCGCCAAACTGGGCACAACCGCCTACATGGTGGACAGCGCCGACGAACTGCGCTCCGAATGGTTCATGGGCGTGGCCCGCGTGGGGCTGACGGCGGGCGCTTCGGCCCCCGAAATCCTGGTCAAGCAGGTGATCGAGCGCATCAAGGCGTTGGGCGCGGTGTCGGTGCGCAGCATGGACGGCATCGAGGAGACGGTGAAGTTTCCGCTGCCCAAGGGGTTGAAGATCGATGCGGTGACGGGGCTGGAGTTGCGGGAGCGGTCGCCGGAGACGGGGGCTTGAAGGGTTTTGGGTTACTCGTGCTTTCTGGGTAAGCACGAGCAGCTATCAAAGTCATAGCGTTTTGGTCTGTTGTTTGTAGTTTGCCGCTGGGGTGTGTCGCGTGCCGGAACCGGGTCTCGGCCCGGCGGCCGACCTCCTTTTCTTTGCTTCGCCAAAGAAAAGGAGGCAAAAGAAAGGCGACCCTACAGGCTGCGACCCCAGACGCACGGGAGTGCGTCTGGGGCAACCTGCGGTGCTCGCGCCTGGGGTGCGCCGCATAACTCACTTCGCGCTTGCAGCGCTGCGTTCGGACAAATGCGGCGAGCTAGAGGACCAAGCCTGCGTGTCCTGCGGCACGCAGGCCACCCCAGGCGCTGCGCTCCTCGGCGCATCCTGAAGGGGTGGGGGCGGGCCATCGCTGCGCTCGGCCCAACGGGGGCACCACCGCTCCGCAGTTTTCCAACGTCGATGGTCGTGGTGCGCCCGGAGTCGGCGTCACTGCGCAGCAGCAGCCGACCCCTCTGGCCCCTCGGCTGCGACGAGGAGCGCAGGGCGCGGGGCGG
>NZ_BAABEX010000008.1:0-133214 GCF_039540375.1 Acidovorax lacteus | reverse complement strand
GCGATGAAGGCGGCGGGGCTGACCATGCCGCGTTCGGGGTGTTGCCAGCGCACGAGGGCTTCGGCTCCGATGAGCCGGCCCTGGTGGTCGACCACGGGCTGGTAGTGCACGCGCAGTTCCTGGCGCGCAAGGCCCTGGCGCAGTTCGGCTTCGAGGTGCGAGCGGGCGTTGACGGCGGCCTGCATGTCGGGGTCGAAGAAGCGCTGGGTGTTGCGTCCGGCGGCTTTGGCCTGGTACATGGCCAGGTCTGCGCGCTTGAGCAGCTCGTCCACGGCGATGCGTTCGTCGCCAAACAGGGTGATGCCGATGCTGGGGGTGCTGTAGTGCTGCTGGCCGCCCAGCGCGACGGGCTGGTTCAGGCTGGCGAGCAGCTTTTCTGCGACGACTTCGGCCTGCGCGGCCGCCTGCGGTAGCTCGGCGCTGAGGTTTTCGAGCATGACGACGAATTCGTCGCCGCCAAAGCGCGCCACGGTGTCCACTTCGCGCACACAGCCGCTCAGGCGCTGGGCCACTTGCCGCAGCAGCTGGTCGCCCATGTCGTGCCCCAGGGTGTCGTTCAGGTCTTTGAAGTTGTCCAGGTCGATGAACAGCAGGGCGCCCTGCAGCCGCGAGCGCTGGCACGTGGCCACCGCCCGCTGCAAGCGGTCGAGGAGCAGACGGCGGTTGGGCAGACCGGTGAGCGCGTCAAAGAACGCCAGCCGCTCGATCTCCTGCTCCGCGCGCTTGCGGTCGGTGATGTCCATGGTGAAGCCATGCGACACGACCGAACCATCGGCCTCGCGGTGCGGCAGCGCGTTGGTCATGTGCCAGCGCACACTGCCATCGGGCATGTACACGCGGTACTCGCACTGCCAAGGCACCAGCTTGCGCACCGACGCCAGCACCGATCGGCGCAGCATGGGGGCGTCCTCCTCGACCACGCGGCGCATGAGGATGCCGTAATCCTGCGTGACTTCCTCGGGCTCGACGCCCATGAACTCCCGCACAGCGTCGCTGATGTACTGCACGCTGGCCCGGCCGTTGGAATGCAGGCGGAACTCATAAATGAAGCCAGGAATGCGGCTGGCGATGCGCTGGATGAACAGCAGCTGCTCGCGCAGTTGCTCGGCGGCGCGGCGTTCCTCGGTCACATCGAGCACCACTCCCATCTCGACCTCGACACCGTCGCGTGCCAGAGGCCGCCGCACACGCGAGCGCATCCAGCGGATCTCGCCGTCCGGCCGCTGCCAGCGGTACTCGATCTCGGCGCCCTCACGGTTCTTCCGTGCAGCATCGAACAACGGACGGTCTTCGGGCAGGATTCCGCTGACCGAGCGCTCGAAACTGACCCACTCCTGCCGCTCCACGCCAGCGATGTCGCACAGGCCTGGCGACCAGAGCAACACGGTCTCGCCCGGATCCTCGATGCGGCGCCAGTGTCCGGCGCGCGCCAGGCTTTCCATGCTGTGAAAGACCTCGGTCTGCTCGCGCAGTTCGTGACGCACATCGGCCAGGGATTGTTCGGCGGCCGCGAGCGAAGCCCGCAGGCCCTCGGCTTCTGAGATGTCGCGTACGGTCACCAGCAGGCGCTCAGGCGCAAGGCGCCGGGCGGTGATGTCCCAGGCCACGACCAGGCGGCCCGCCTCCCGCAGCACCTGCCGGGTGTCGAGCGGCACACCCAGGCGCATCACACCCTGAAGCTGCTCCACGAGCGGCGTATCGCCGAGCAGATCGAAGACATCTTCAACGTCCACGCCTGGCGTGCGCACGGCCCCCAACCCTGTGGTGCGGCGCGCCGCGGCATTGGCCGTTGCCAACACCAAGCGCATGCCCTCGGTCCGGAACTCCAGCACCGCCACCGGCAGGGCATCCAGCAGCAGGGACAAGGCGTTAGCGTCCATACCGGCAGCAGGGCCACCCCCATCCTGGGGAGGCAGTTCGGTCAGCAATCCGGAAGACACCACGTTGGCTCCGCATCCTTTCTTGAACCCGCGCATGGCATGCGCCGTTGCGCACGGCGGGCGCCGTGCAGCCCCACAGTATGTCAAAAGGTAACACGCACGCCAAACCATCCAAGCGCCCACCACCACGGGGAAACCCGGTGGACTGAACTGCTATACAGTGCTGCGCTCACGCCCGCCGCCCCCGCCCCGCCTGCCCCATGTCTGCGACGCCCGAACAACACACCCCCATGATGCAGCAGTACCTGGCCCTGAAGGCTGGGTATCCGGACACGCTGGTGTTCTATCGCATGGGCGACTTCTATGAGCTGTTCTATGCCGACGCTGAAAAGGCCGCGCGGTTGCTCGACATCACGCTGACGCAGCGGGGTCAGTCGGCTGGCCAGCCCGTGACGATGGCAGGCGTGCCCTTCCATGCACTCGAAAACTACCTCGCGCGGCTGATCAAGCTCGGCGAATCCGTGGCCATCTGCGAGCAGGTGGGCGAAGTGGGCGCCAGCAAGGGCCCGGTGGAGCGCAAGGTGGTGCGCGTGGTCACGCCCGGCACGCTGACCGATGCCGAGCTGCTGTCCGACAAGGCCGAGGCCATGCTGCTGGCCGTGCACCCGGGCCCGCGCGCGCGCTGCGGCCTGGCCTGGCTCAGCGTGACGCAGGGCCGCGTGTTCCTGGCAGAGTGCGCGACCGAAGACCTCGCACGCTGGATCACGATTGCCCACCCGAGCGAAGTGATCTACAGCGCCGGGGTGACCGAGCGCTTCGAGTCGGGCCTGCAGCAGTTGCGGCAGGCCGGTGTGTTCCAGTGCCCGATGTCGCCGCGGCCCGACTGGCAGTTTGACGGCCCGCTGGGCGCGCGCAAGCTGCTGGAGCTGCTGGGCGCAGCCAGCCTGCAAGCCTGGGGCGCCCAAGACCTGGCCGTGGCCCACGCCGCGGCGGCCGGGCTGCTGGCGTATGCCGAACACACCCAGGGCCGGGCGCTGTCGCATGTGCACAGCGTGCAGGTGCAGCGCGAGGACGACCGCATCGACCTGCCGCTGACCACGCGGCGCAACCTGGAGTTGGTCAAGACCCTGCGCGGCGACGACGCGCCCACGCTGCTGTCGCTGCTAGACACCTGCATGACGGGCATGGGCAGCCGCCTGCTGCGCAGCTGGCTGCTGGAGCCCCCGCGCGACCGCGGCATCGCCCGCGAACGCCTGGCCGCCACACAGGCGCTGCGTGGCGCAGGCGGCAGCAGCGGGCCGTTCAGCGTACTGCGCGGCCTGCTGCGCGGCGTGAGCGATGTGGAACGCATCACCGCCCGCACGGCACTGCGCCAGGTGCGCCCGCGCGAGTTGGTCGGTTTGGCCAAAACACTACTAAAAACAGAGCAGTTCGCCCAGCAGGGACAAGCACAAGACCCGTTTTTGGCCCGCATCTTTGCCGACCTGATGCCGCCGCCCGACTGCGTGGCGCTGCTGCAGCGCGCGCTGGCCGAAGAGCCCGCAGCCCTGGTGCGCGACGGAGGCGTGATCGCCGACGGCTTTGACGCCGAGCTGGACGAGCTGCGCGGCATCCAGAGCAATTGCGACAGCTTTCTGCTGGACCTGGAGGTGCGCGAGAAAGCGCGCACCGGCATCCCCAACCTGCGCGTGCAGTTCAACAAGGTGCACGGCTTCTACATCGAGGTGACGAGCAGCCACCTGGCCAGCGTGCCCGAGGACTACCGCCGCCGCCAGACGCTGAAAAACGCCGAGCGCTTCATCACGCCCGAGCTCAAGGCCTTTGAAGACAAGGCCCTGTCGGCGCAGGAGCGCGCGCTGGCGCGCGAAAAGTGGCTGTACGAGCAACTGCTGGACGCGCTGCAGCCCCATGTGCGCGCACTCACGCGGCTGGCGCAGGCGCTGGCCACGCTCGACGTGTTGTGCACCCTGGCCGAGCGCGCCGCCACGCTGGGCTGGTGCGCGCCGCAGTTCGTGGCCGAGCCCTGCATCGAGATCGAGGCCGGCCGCCACCCGGTGGTGGAAGCACGCCTGGCCGAAACCGCCAACGGCAGCTTCATTGCCAACCACACGCGGCTGAATGCCAACACGCGCATGCAGGTGATCACCGGCCCCAACATGGGCGGCAAGTCCACCTACATGCGCCAGGTGGCGCTGATCGTGCTGCTGGCCTGCATGGGCAGCCATGTGCCCGCGGCGGCGTGCCGGCTCGGGCCCATCGACGCCATCCACACGCGCATTGGCGCGGCCGACGACCTGGCCAACGCGCAGTCCACCTTCATGCTGGAGATGACCGAGGCGGCGCAAATCCTGCACAGCGCCACACCGCACAGCCTGGTGCTGATGGACGAGATCGGCCGCGGCACCAGCACCTTTGACGGCCTGGCGCTGGCCAGCGGCATTGCCACGCACCTGCATGACAAGACGCGTGCCTTCGTGCTGTTTGCCACGCACTATTTTGAGTTGACCGAACTTCCCGCGCGAGCGCGCCATGCGGTGAACATGCACGTCAGCGCCACCGAGGCCGGCTCCGACATCGTGTTCCTGCACGAAATCCAGCCCGGCCCGGCCAGCCGCAGCTACGGCATCCAGGTGGCCAAGCTTGCGGGCATGCCCGCGCCGGTGCTGCACCATGCGCGTCATACGCTGGCCGCGCTGGAGGAACGGGCCGGGGCAGCAGAGCGCCAGGTGGACCTGTTCGCCCCGCCCCCAGCACCCGAAGCGGTGGGCCCCACGGCGCTGGAGGCGGCCCTGGCACAGATCCAGCCCGACACGCTGAGTCCGCGCGAGGCGCTAGACCTGCTGTATCAGCTCAAGCGCATGGCGCTACCATGAGGTATGGGCTGCTGTGCGCAGCCACCCGTGCGGCGTGCCCCCTGTTGCGCGGACTCGATGAGCGCAGGGGGCCAGGGGGCGGAGCACGGTGCAGCGCAAGAGCCAGATCCAGCGGTGTCTGTTCGGTGACACGCGCTTCGAAGAGCGCGAGGAATACCTGGAGTTCCAGTACAAGTTCCTGATCGTGCTGATCCTGGCCGTGGTGGCCACGGTGCTGTTCTTTCTGGGCGCACTGCTGCTGGTCGAGCGTGACGTGGCCCCGCTGCGTTATCTGGCGCTGGTGGCCAACATTGTGGTGTCGCTGTCGGTCTGGCTGATGCTGCGCGGGCACAAAGAGCGCTTTGCGACCGCGGCCTGGACGATGGAGGCTGTGTGCTTTGCGGTCTGCACGTCGGCCCTGGTGCTGGTGCCCAACGACGCACTGCGGGTGGTGTGGCTCTTCATCAACGTGCCCTGCGTGTACATCCTGCTGGGCCAGCGCGCGGGTGCGTTTGTCACCGCCTGCTCCATCCTGCTGCTGGCGCTGGGCAATCCGTATTTTGTGGCCCCGTACACCGGCACCGAACTCGTGGGCGGCATCATGGGCCTGGGCCTGCTGGCCTTTCTGTTCCATATTTACCGCGCGCGCTCGCTGTCGTTCTACTGGCGGCTGCAAGCCTCCAAAGAGCGGCTGCGCGACCTGGCGACCACCGACGCGCTGACCGGGCTGCTCAACGCGCGCGCCTACCACGAGCGCTGCAACCAGGTGCTGGTGTCCACGCGGCGGCGCGGCGCGCCATGGGCCGTGCTGTTCATCGACCTCGACCATTTCAAGTCGATCAACGACCGCCACGGCCACGCCGCAGGCGACATCGTGCTGCAGAGCGTGGCACAGGCGCTGGCCGGAGGCGTGCGGGGTTCCGATATCGTGGCCCGCATCGGCGGGGAAGAGTTCTCGGTGTTTCTGCCCGACACGGATGCCAAAGGCGCCCAGGTGCTGGCCGAAAGCCTGCGTGAGACGGTGGAGGCCCTCCTTCCGGACATCGGCCCTGAGCGCCTGCGCGTGACGGCCAGTATCGGGGTGGCCAGCGGTCTGCACGCAGGGCACACGGTGGAAGACATCCAGCGCATGGCCGACCAGGCCATGTACGAGGCCAAAGCCCAGGGACGCAACCGTGTCACGGTGTTCCGACGTCTGGATCACCCTCCAGGCACCGCCTGAGTGAACAACTGTCTTTTAAGCAGCTTGTGCTCATCTGGGCTTGATTTTTAGCTATATATTTTATAGCAACCATCCCGACAGGGTGTGGCGCCCCGGATGCGCTCCTGCACACCGCGCATGCGCGACCCCGAACCGCCGCCCCCGCACACTACACTTGGCGGTTTTGTCTTCAGTGCAAGCCCTCATGACGTACTGCGTCGCCATCAAACTCAACGCCGGTCTCGTGTTCCTGTCGGATTCGCGTACCAACGCCGGGCTCGACCAGATCAGCTCTTTTCGCAAGATGATGGTCTATGAAAAGGCCGGCGATCGCTTCATGGTGCTGCTGTCGGCTGGCAACCTCAGCATCTCGCAGTCGGTGCGCGAGATTCTGCAGACCACCCAGATCAAGGACGAGGCCGACGGCGAGCCTGTGACCATCTGGAATGCGCGCAGCATGTTCGACGCCGCCCGCGTGCTGGGCGCGGCGGTGCGGCATGTGCACGAGCGCGACGGCGCGGCGCTCAAGCGCTCGGGTGTGGATTTCAACGTGTCGCTGCTGTTTGGCGGCCAGATCCGCGGCGAGGGCATGCGGCTGTTCCAGGTGTATTCGGCCGGCAACTTCATCGAGGCCACCTCGGAAACACCGTACTTCCAGGTCGGCGAATCCAAGTACGGCAAGCCCGTGCTGGACCGCGTGCTCACGCCCGAAACACCGCTGAACGAGGCCGCCAAGTGCGCGCTGGTGTCGATGGACAGCACGCTCAAGTCCAACCTGTCGGTGGGTCTTCCGCTCGACCTGGTGGTGTACGAAGAAGGACGCTTTTCGACCGACAAGATCGTCTGCATCGACGAGCAGAACCCCTACTTCCGCATGCTGCGCGAGAACTGGGGCCAGAAGCTGCGCGAGGTCTTTGACAGCATCGAAGACCCGGCCTGGGCGGGAGCGTCCAACGTGCCCATCATCGTGCCGTCCCCGCGCAGCAAGCCGCTCAAGAAGATCACCACCGTGTCCGAAAAGCTGGTCTGATCCACTGCCGCCCATGCTGCCCCTTGTGTTCTCCCACGCCAACAGCTTCCCGGCGGGTACCTACCGCCTGCTGTTCGGGCTGCTGCGCGCGCGCGGCTTTGCGGTGTCGGCCATCGACCGTTTTGGCCACGACCCGGCCTACCCCGTCACCAACAACTGGCCGCACCTGGTGCAGCAACTGGCCGACTTTGCGGCCGAGCGCGTACGCGAGCACGGCGGCCCGGTGTTTCTGGCTGGACATTCGCTCGGCGGATTTTTGAGCGTGATGACCGCCTCTCGCCACCCCGATCTGGTGCGCGGCGTGGTCATGCTCGACTCGCCGCTGATTGGCGGCTGGCGCGCCAATGCGCTGGGCGTGGCCAAGCACACGCAAGTCGTCGGATCGATCTCGCCCGGCAAGGTGAGCCGCCAGCGCCGCTACCGCTGGGCCGACAACGCCGAAGCGCTGGAGCACTTTCGCCGCAAGAAAGCGTTTGCACGCTGGAACCCGCAGGTGCTGCAGGACTACATTGACCACGGACTGCGCGACGAAGACGGGCAGCGCGTGCTGCACTTCGACCGCGACGTGGAAACGGCCATCTACAACACCTTGCCCCACAACCTGGCGCGCTTGTTGCGTGCCCAGCCACTGCGCTGCCCCGTGGCGTTCATCGGCGGGCTGCAGTCGGACGAGATGCGCCAGGTGGGCATGGGTATGACGATGCGCGTCACAGGCGGCCGCACCACGATGCTGGACGGCTCGCATCTGTTTCCCATGGAGCAGCCCGAAGCCACCGCGGCTGCGATGGAGGCGGCCCTGCTGAACCTGGCATCGGCCGCCGCATCAGGTCGCCATGCGTCGCGCTGAAGCAGCAGCGGTTTGCCGGGGGGACGCCCGACAATCCGGGAGATTCCTCTAGTTCGCGGAATGTCACATAAATTACAGTGTGATACAAACTTGGGCCCACCATGCGACCACACCCGTCCCGCCTGCCCCTGCTGATGTTCCTGCCGCTGGCAGTTGCCATGCTGGCAACCGCATGGCAGAGCCACAACCCTGTCACCCTGGCCATCGTCGCAGCCTCGCTGCTGATGTTCGCGGCCTGCTGGGCCAGTGCCTCCCAGGTGTTGGGCCATGGGCCTGCGCTTCGGTTTGTGGCGGTGGCATGCGGCCTCGGTTGGCTGGCCGAACAGCTGGGCTCCACCCTGGGCTGGTTTTTCGGTGATTACACCTACACACCGCTGCTGGGCCTGCGTCTGGGAGATGTGCCCCTGGTGATTCCCATGATGTGGTTCGCACTCACGTACGCGGGTTTCATCATGGCCAACCTGATCGTCTGGCAACGCCCTGTGACCATGGCGGGAAGCCACGGCCTGCCAGGCCTGCTGTTCCTGGCTCTTTTGGGCGGCATGATCGTCACGGCGTTCGACCTCGGCGCCGACCCGTACCTGGTGTTCCATCTGCACGCCTGGGACATGCTCAAAAAAGGCAGCTGGTTCGGTGAAACCATGCAGGGCTTTGTGGGCTGGGTGTTTGTCTCGTTCGTGATCCTGAGCGTGTTCCGCTGGAACCAGCGCAGCCGCCCCGAGGTGGCTGCGCCGCATCCGTTGATGGTGCTGCTGCCCATGGGTATCTACGCAAGTGGGATGGTGTTCCAGATGATCTGGGGCGTGCCTGTGGAAACCCGTGCCATTGCCCCATTCGCCATGGGGATCCCGCTGCTGTGTGCGCTGGCCGGCTTCTGGCGGTGGCGCCATGACTCCTCTGAAGGTCTGTGATGCATCCCTTGCCGCCCCGCACCTTCACCGACTCGCGCCTCGACGCGATGCAGTTTGAGGCCGACCCCTTGGCCGACGCTACCGTGGCCAAGATTTTTGGTCCCTGGGCGAGCGCAGCCGAGGGCGCAACCGAACAGCAATGGCAGCGCATTGCGGCCGTCAACGAATGCTTCGCGCAGTGGACGGACAACGCCAGTCTGCAAGCCTGGGCACCCGACACCATCGCGGGCGATGCAGACCTCGCGATGGCCTTGCGGCAATACGTGCGCCTTGCCCAGGTGCTGCCTGGCTGGGCCGAGCCACTCAAGATTGAACGCGCCGAACGCGTGTTCATGGAGCACGGAGCGCTCTCGTGCATTCTGCTGTTCTGCGCCAGCCTTCCCGAGTGCTATGTGCTGCCCGATCTGTCCGCCGTGCTGCATGCGGCAGGGCAACTGGAGGCGCATACCGAGTACCGCATCCGGTCCACCGCAGCGATGATCTTCCCGGTGATGATGCAGGGTGGACTGACCCGGCCAGAGGGAGCCGGCCTTGCGCAGATCCTGAAGGTGCGGCTGATCCACGCCACCATCCGCCACCTCATTCTGCGCGGAACGCCGCAGGACAAGGTCCGGGAGTGGCGTGCCGGTGGAGCCCTGCCCAGCACCGGGCTGGTGGCTGCGCTGCCCCTGCCAGCGCACCGCAAACCCACCATGTACGAGGTGCTGCAGGCGCGCGGCTGGGACTTGTCGGCGGACGCCCTGCCCTGTAACCAGGAAGAGCTGGCCTACACGCTACTGACCTTTCACTACGTCTTTCTGCGGGGCCTGCGTCGGCTGGGCATCGGGCTCTCCGCGGCGGATGAGGAAGCGTACCTGCACGCCTGGAACGTGGTGGGCCATGTGCTCGGCATCCAGCCTGAACTCATGGCGCACTCGATGGAGCAAGCCGAAACACTGTTTGACCAGATGCAGATGCGCGGCCGTGCCGACCCGGTGACCCCGGACCCTCGCCCATCGCTAGGCGCGGCTCTCATGAACACCATGGCCCAGTCACTGCCCTGGCAGGTGATCCGCCCTTGGCCCGTGCTGCTGACGCGTTTCCTGTGCGGTCGTACCACGGCGCGCGACTTGCAACTCCAGGCGCATGCGTCATGGCTGTCCAGATTCGGCTTCTGGACCGTCATGGGCCTGGCACGCATCATCGACACCGTCGTCCGATGCGTGTCGCCCCAGTTCTCCATCACCCGAAGCATCACCCGGGTGCTGGGCTATCACTTCATGAGCCGCGTACTGCTCAGTCAGACCCGCCCCCTGCAATTGCCTGACGCCCTGCTAAACCAGGTGGACGGGGTGGTCCACAGCTGGAGCGACGACCCGCACGCCCCAGGCTGGCTGAACCAGCTTGAAGACCGGCTGACCACCGATGGCACCTGGAGCCACGGTCTCGGGAAGCGCACCGCTGCACAGGCCTCTCGTCAGACCCCTTGAGCAACGGCCTTGGTACGGCCTGCACCAGCCCGATGGCTCTGGAGCGACTCACTGCTCTCGCCCACGTCGTCGTGACCCGACTGCGCTGCATGATCGCAGGCGTTTGGGTGGGCGGATCTGCCAGGCTCTGGACGCTGTGCTGGCTCCTGCTGGCATGTGGAGGCCCTGCTGCGGCTTCGCCCGCCGCATTGGAATTGCGGCCCACGGCCGCACTGCAGGATGCCTGGACGGTGGCTACGGTGCATTTCGACGCATCGGGCACCCACACAGCAGAGCAATTGGTCGCCGAGCGCTGGCGTTTTGAGGCCCCGCCGCACCGCGGCGGCTCGTTGGGTGTGCGCACCGACGCGGTGTGGGTCCGTGTGCCGTTGCAGGTCTCGGAGGCCTCGGCCACGCACGAGTGGGTCGCAAGTCTCGACTACGGGTCGCTTCGAGAGGTGGACTTCTACCTGATACGGGGCAGCGCTGTGGTGCAGACAGTGTTGCTGGGCTACAGCCGTGCGGCGACCGACCACGGGTTGAACGCGCGCACCCCCACCATGCTGCTCCAGCTGGAGCCAGGCCAATCGCACGAACTGCTGCTGCGGGTACGTACCCACGGGCCCATGATCCTGCCGCTCCAGGTGGCTACGCTGCCGCAGTACTTGTTGCGTTCGTTGCGGGAACAGATGCTGCAGGGTGTGCTGCAAGGCCTGGCTCTCGGCCTGATCGCATACAGCCTGCTGCAATGGATCACACAGCGCGACCGGATGTTCGGCTACTACGCCATGGTGGTCGTGGGCAGTGCCGGGTTTTTGCTGCAATTTTTCAGTGTGGGCGGGCAATTTTTGTGGGGACAGCAGCCCTGGATCGAGCAGCGGATCGCGCCCGTCTGCGGACTGATTGCCCTCGCGGGCTCATACCTGTTTTTGAGGCACGTGCTCGCCGGACACGATGTGCAAAGCCGTTATGCGCGCAGCATGCACACCGGCGCGCTCGTCACGATCGTCGCTGCGGGCGGCACGCTGGCAGGCTGGGTCAACGTGCCCATGGCGACGGCCTTCATGAGCCTGACAGGCATGCTCCCCTCCTTGCTGAGTCTGCCGCGGGCCTGGCGACGCGTGCGCGAGGGCGACCCCATCGGCACACCGTTGCTTTGGGCCTGGACCGCTTATGGCGCCGGTGCAGGGGTCATGGTGGCCCTGGCCCAGGGGTGGGTGCCAGCCCAGTTCTGGAGCCTCCACGCCTTTCAATTCGGAGCCACCATCGACATGCTGCTGTTTCTGCGCGTACTGGGCCTGCGCGCCAAGGCCGTGCGCGACGAAGCGCGGCTGGCCGCTCAGGAGCGCGACGCGATGCGGGTTCTGGCCCACACGGACCCTCTCACTGGCCTGCCGAACCGCCGTGGCCTGCAGGGCCCGCTGAGCGCTGCCATGCTGACGGCCACGTCCGAACGCCCTCTTGCGGTGTACGTACTGGACTTGGATGGCTTCAAGCCCGTCAACGACCAGCATGGTCACGACGTAGGCGACGAACTGCTGGAGGCCGTGGCCAGACGTTTGAGCGAGCGTGTTCGCTACCCCGACTTGATCGCACGGGTGGGTGGCGACGAATTTCTCGTGCTGGCCCGCAGCCTGCACAGCGCGCAGGACGCCCAGCAGTTGGGCGAGCAACTGGTCGCAGCCATGGAGGCCCCGTTCCTGATCGGTCCTCTTTCCTTACAGCTCGGACTGACCGTGGGCTACGCCTTGGCCCCGCAGGATGCGCAAACCGCCCAGGAACTGGTCAAGCAGGCCGACGCGGCCATGTACCGCGGCAAACAGGACGGACGTTTCTGCTTGCGCCGTCACACCGCTCCCGCGCCACGGCAGAGCAGCGTGCCAGCAGTGGAATAGTCACCACAAGGCCCTAGTGCAGGCCAAGCGCGTACGCTATCGGGCAATCCCGAACCCTTGCGCGGCGGTTCATGCCTCCTGTCGTCACACGACTCCGGTAATATTTGATACAAATGTTTCACGCGCACGTGCCGCGACGGTTCGACATGCCCTTCTCTGGAGTAAGCACTTCACCCGCACGCGCTCTCGTGCGATGCTGTCGCACGCACGAACGCATGTCGCAGTGTGCATAGGCGCCCACCTTGCGCGCACCGTGACGCCCCCCACCCCCCTTGGCCGCCCCGTCATTTCCGCCATGCAGCTGGTTTTGAGCCTCTCCATTCGTCGCGCCCTGGGCGCGTGGGTCGGCCTGTGCCTGCTGCTGGCGTGCCTCCTGGTAGGAGTGCCGTCTGTGCAGGCCGCCGAGCCCGCGGCACTGCAACTGCGCGATGCGCAAGGGACACTGAAGGCGTGGCCGGTGCTGTCGATGCAAACGGATCCGACACGCACCCTCAGCATCCAGGACGTGCTGAAGGCACCCGACCGCTGGCAGGAGCCTCCGCACCGGGGTGGTGCGCTTGGGGTGCGCCCCGATGCCGTATGGCTACGCGTACCCATGGTGGTGGACTTCGCTTCGCAAGGGCAGTGGGCTCTGGACATCGACCATCCGGACTTGAACCGTATCGACGTCCATCTGGTTCGCAACGGCGCGCTGCTGCGCCATGTGGTGTTGGGCAGTGCCATTGAGTTCGACGAGCGTCCGCTGCGCACCCGCAGCCATGCAGTGATGTTCGAACTGGTGCCTGGGGAGCGCTACGACCTGATCCTGCGGGTGGAGACCCGGGCGGCCATGATCCTCCCGATCTCGCTGCACACCCCTTCGGCGCTTCTGGCGCACGCGGTGGACGAGCAGATGCTGCAAGGCGTGCTCACGGGCCTGGCGCTGTGTCTGATCTTCTACAGCCTTGCACAATGGGCCAGCACGCGAGAAGTGCTCTTCGGGCAGTACGCGCTGCTGACCGCTGGAAGCCTGCTGTTTTCCTTGCACCTCTTCGGTATAGGACGCCAGTACCTATGGACCGACAGCCTGTGGTTCACCGAACACGCGGCCGGCCTGTCGGCCCTCATGGCCACCACAGGCTCGTTTCTGTTCATCAGCCAGACACTGGCGGGCCATCTTCCGCGCAGCCGCTTTCTGCGCTGGATGCGGGGCGGTGCTGTGCTGTGCTGTACGCTGGCGCTGCTGTATGCCCTGGACGTTCTGAGCACGCGCGTGATTGCGGGCGTGGTGAGTATCCTGGGCCTGGTGCCGGCGCTGATGGGCATCCCCGGTGCGCTGCGGCGCACCCGGGCGGGTGATGCCATTGGCTCCACCCTGCTGACCGCCTGGGTGGTGTATTTCGTCGCCACGGCCGTGGTCATTGGCGTAATCAACGGGTGGATGCCGGTCAACTTCTGGACCATGCATTCCTTCCAGTTTGGTGCGACCCTCGACATGCTGCTGTTCCTGCGCGTGCTTGGGCTGCGCACGCAGGCCGTGCACAAGGCCGCCCTGGTGGCAAGCCGCGAGCGGGACGCCATGCACTCGCTCGCGCACACCGACCCGCTGACGGGGCTGCCCAATCGCCGCGGGCTACAGATGGCGCTGTCCAGCGCGCTCTCACGTAGTACCAACGAGCGCATGGTGGCGGTGTACGTGATGGACCTCGACGGCTTCAAGCCCGTCAATGATCGCCATGGACACGATGTAGGCGACGAGCTGCTGGTGGCAGTGACCCGTCGTCTCCAGGGCCATGTACGCCAATCGGACGTGATTGCCCGCATGGGCGGCGATGAGTTCGTGATCATGGCCACGCACCTGCAAGGAGAGCAGCAGGCACACGACCTGGGCTCGAAACTGCTGGACGCCTTCCATGCACCGTTTGCCCTGGGCTCCATCCAGGTGCAGGTCGGGCTGACCATCGGTTACGCCATTGCCCCGATCGACAGCACCGACCCTGGCGGTCTGCTCAAGCTGGCCGATGCGGCCATGTACAGCGGCAAGCAGAGCGGCAAGTTCTGTCTGCGACGCAACACTGGAGACCTGGCCCTGTCCTCCAACTGAGCCGCGGGACATTCGCAGCGCAGAGGCGTGTCAGCGGCAGCAGCGGTAAGCCAAGCCCACCGATACCGAGTACCCAAAGGGCTCCACCGTCAGGGGGCTGTGCCGTGCGGCGCCCTGCAACTGCGACACCCGAACGCCGCCCAGCGCGACCCAGTGGCGGCCCAGGGCATGCATCACTTCCACGCCCGCGTCGGCGTTGTACCAGCCGGCCTTGGGAATGTAGGCGGGCAACGGGCTGCTGCCCGCTGCCGACGTCGGTACGCCGTACTGGGTGCGCATGTAGGTGCCGTCGGCCCAGTGCAGGCCTGCGCCCAGGCTCAGGCGCGTAGCGTCCGAGAGTGGCAGCGCGTAGCCGAACGACACCGACGCCTGCCCTCCACCTTCACGGCCGAGCAGGTCTTGCGACACCCCCAGGCCAACCGACCAACGCCGAGTGATCTCATACCCGACCGACATCCGAAGGCGCAGGGTGCTGCGCACTTCGGGCAGTCCGACCAGGCGGGGCGACTCATCACCATCGCGTCCCTGGTCGATTCGCAACCCTGCGCGCAGCTGGAAGCGCTCTCCGTCTGCGAGCGTGGCGCTCGCGCCAGACTCCTGTCCGCCCAGCCCGTGTCCCATGAGGGCACTGCCACGCGAGGTGCTCAAGCGAAACCGTCCGTACTCAATCGCCCACGCAGGACGCAGCCCGTAGCCGCGACGTTCGCTGCCCGGATAGTCCGGGCTTGCGCTCGCGATACCGCCCAACACATAGTGCAGGCGCACAGGCGGCGCGGCGGCAGCAGCGTCCGACGGTGCAGACACAGCTTGTGCAGGCACCCCAGAAGGCTGCGTACGGTCAGGGTCCTGCGCCATGGCCATGCTCGGCACCGCCGCCAGTACCCACAGGCTGCGCACCGCGCAGGCCCACCCCAGCTGTGCGACCGGCCTCAATGCGGGGTCCATTGCACCCATCCCGTCCAGGCTGTGAAGAGCACGATGACGCCGAACACAATGCGGTAGTAGGCAAACGGCACAAAGCTGTGGGTACTGATGTAGCGCAGCAGCCAGCGCACGCACAGCCAGGCGCTCAGGAAAGAAAACACCAGGCCGGTGGCAAACATCGGAAGGTCGGCCATGCTGATCAGGTCGCGCTCCTTGTACACGCTGTAGGCACCTGCGCCGATCAGCGTCGGGATTGCAAGAAAGAACGAATAGTCGGTAGCCGCTTTGCGCGAGAGGCCCAACAGCATGCCGCCGATGATGGTCGCACCGCTGCGACTGGTGCCCGGCACCATCGCCAGGCACTGCACCAAGCCCACCTTGAGCGCGTCCCAGGGCGTCATGTCGTCCACCGAATGCACGCGTGTGGCCGTAGCCGGACGACGCTCGGCCCACAAGATGATGAACCCACCCACGATGAAGGTCGTGGCCACGACCAGCGGGTTGAACAGGTGCGCCTTGATGGCCTTGCCGAGCAGCAACCCCAGCAACACCGCCGGGAAGAAGCCAATGGCTACGTTGAGGCTGAAACGCTGCGCCTGCCGCTCGGTGGGCAGTCCGGCCAGCGTGCTCCAGATGCGCTGCCAGTACACGAGGATCACGGCAAAGATCGCGCCTGTCTGGATGGCAATCTCGAACACCTTGGCTTTGGCGTCGTCAAAACCGAGCAAGGCGCCGGCCAGGATCAGATGTCCGGTGGACGAGATGGGCAGAAACTCCGTGAGCCCTTCGACCACCCCCATGATGGCGGCCTTGACGAGAACAACGATATCCACGAGGCGATCCTTGCATCCGGCTGTGCCGGCAAAGCCCGGATTATCCCCCGCGCACCGGTCTCTGGCGCCCATCCACCCAGCCGCGGCGGGTGCTCCGGCGCGGAGCGATCATTCGTAGCGCAAAGCCTGAATAGGCAGCAGCCGCGCCGCCCGCCGAGCCGGGTAATAGCCAAAAAACACGCCTACGACCCCCGAAAAACCCACCGCCAGCAGCACGGTGGCCGCGTCCAGCCGCACACTCCAGCCCGCAAAGTGCGCCACCGCTGCGGTGGCCGCGGCCCCAAGTACCAAGCCGATGGCCCCGCCCACCACGCTCAGCGTCACGGCCTCGATCAGGAACTGCGCGAGGATGTCGCGCCCCCGGGCCCCCACGGCCATGCGCAAGCCAATCTCACGCGTACGCTCGGTCACGCTCACCAGCATGATGTTCATGATGCCGATACCGCCCACCAACAGGCTTACGCCCGCCACGGCGGCCAGCAGCCACGTCATCACGCGGCTCGAAGCCTCCTGGGCCTGCAGCACCTCCGACAGATTGCGGATGCTGAAGGTGTCGTCACCGCCCCCGGGCACCTTCAGGCGCTGGCGCAGCAGTTCGCGAATGGATTCCTCCGCCCGCGCCATGTCCGCATCGGCCTGCACCTTGATGTGGATGGCCCAGATGCGGCGCACATTGCCGCCAGCGTTCCAGATGCGGTTGCGGAAGGTGGACATGGGCACCACCACGATGTCGTCCTGGTCCTGGCCGACCGAGTTCTGTCCCTTGGCACTCAGCAGACCCACCACCGTGAACGGCACCCCCCGCACCCGTACCGTCTGGCCCAGCGGGTCGTCGTCGCCAAACAGTTCCTGGGCCGCCGTTTGCCCCAGCCAGGCCACCTTGGCCGAGCCTTGCTGCTCGGCGGGCTCGAACAAGCGCCCCGCGGCCAGCGGCCACTCGCGCACGTCGAGATAGTCGTTCGTGGTGCCGAAGATGGTGGTGTTCCAGTTCGCGCCCTGCGCCACCGCCTGGGCCGTGGTGCGCGCAGAGGGCGCGGCCACCTGCACCTCGGGCACCTCGCGGGCCACTGCGTCGGCGTCCTCGTCGGTGAAGCGCGACCGGGTCTGCGCGCCCAGGCGCACGCCGGCCGCGCTTAGGCTGCCCGGCACCACCAGCAGGATGTTGCTGCCCAGCCCCTTCATCTGCGCCTGTACGCGCTCGGTGGCCCCGCGGCCCACCGCCACCATGGTGATGACCGCCGCCACACCAATGATGATGCCCAGCATGGTCAGCATGCTGCGCAGCAGATTGGCCGAGAGCGACCGCCAGGCCGCACGCAGTGCCGCCGCGAGGTTCATGGGCGCGCCTCCAGCGCTGTCGCCTCCGGACGGCCCGGCTGCGCCCGGTCTTCCTGGATCAACCCGTCACGGAACACGATGCGTCTGCGCGCCCAGGCCGCCACGTCGTGCTCGTGGGTGACAAGCACCACCGTCATGCCCTGGGCGTTGAGCGTGGCCAGCAAGCGCATGATGTCGTCCGAGGTCTGCGAATCCAGCGCGCCAGTGGGCTCATCGGCCAGGATGAGGCGCGGCGCATTGACCAGCGCCCGCGCAATCGCCACGCGCTGCTGCTGCCCACCCGACAGCTCGGCCGGCGTGTGCGCGGCCCGCGCTGCCAGGCCCACCCGCTCCAGTGCCGCCAGCGCCCGCGCACGCCGCTCTGCAGCGCGCACCCCGGCGTACACCATGGGCAGCTCCACGTTTTCGAGCGCCGAAGTGCGCGGCAGCAGGTTGAACTGCTGGAATACAAAGCCGATGCTGCGGTTGCGCAGCGCCGCCAGCGCGTCGGGTCGCAAGGATTCGACCGCCTGGCCGTCCAGGGCGTACGTGCCGCCGGTGGGCTGGTCCAGGCAACCGAGGATGTTCATCAGCGTCGATTTGCCCGAGCCCGAAGCCCCCATGATGGCCACGAACTCGCCCGACTCGATGGACAGCGACACGCCCCGCAGCGCATGCACGGTCTGGTCGCCCATGGTGTAGGACTTGGTCAGCGCCTGCGCGTGCAGCATCGGCATGGGCCGGACTCCAGTGCGGTCAGAACGGCAGCCTGGGGGCCGTACCGCCCCGGCCATTGCTGCCGTTGCCCGCGGCCGGCAGGCCCGTCACCACCTTCTGTCCGGGCTGCAGCGCTGCGGCATCGGCGGTGGCGGGTATCAGCTCGGTGTGGGTGCCGTCCGTCAGGCCCAGGCGCACGGCATAGGCCCGGGGCTGGCCTTGGGCGTCCAGCACGTGCACCCGCCCCCGCGCGCCGCCGCGCGGAGCCGATTCACCCTCGCCCCGGGTGGCCGCAGGCGCGGGCTCCACGCCGGGAATGCGCACGCGCAGAGCTGCATTGGGCACCTTGAGCACGTCCTCCCGCACGTCGGTCTCGATGCGGATGTTGGCGGTCATGCCCGGCAGCAGGCGCCCGTCCCGGTTGGCAAAGCCCACGGCCGCTACGTAGGTCACCACGTTGTTCGCCGCAATCGCCGCCTTGCGCACCTGCTCCACCCGACCTTCAAAGGTCTGGCCCGGAAAGGCGTCCACCGTGAAGCTGGCCGGCTGGCCAGGGCGGATGCGGCCCACGTCGCTTTCGTCCACGCTGACCTCCACCCGCATGTCGCGCAGGTTCTGGGCGATCACGAACAGCTCGGGTGCCTGCAGGCTGGCCGCCACCGTCTGGCCCCGCTCCACCGCGCGCTTGATGACGATGCCGTCTACCGGCGATGTGATGCGGGTGCGCGACAGGTTGGTTTCCGACTGCGCCAGCGCCGCTTCGCGCTGCTTCACCGTGGCCTGGGCCGCCTGCACCTGGGCGGCCGTAACGCCGGCCTGCGCCTCGGCGCTGCGCAGGGCTTCGGTGCTGGTGTTCACCAGCGCCCGGGCACGGTCGGCCTCGCTTTGCGCAATGAACCCGCGGGCCACGAGATCGGTCTTGCGCTCCAGGTCGCGCTGGGCCTCGGCCAGCTCCACCCGCGCGCGCGACACCGCAGCCTGGCTGGCCAGCACATTGGCCTGCGCGATCAGCACCTGCGAGCGGGCGGCCTCCAGGTCGGCCTGCGCCTGCCGCACCTGAAATTCGATGAGTTGCGGATCGATCTGCGCAATCACCTGGCCGGCCTTGACCTCGGAGTTGAAGTCGGCAAACAACTCGCGAATCTGCCCCGAGATCTGGCTGCCCACCGACACCTGCGTGACCGGCATCACCTGCCCCGAAGCCGAAACCGCCGCGGTAATGCGGCCACGCTCCAGCGTGGCCGTACGGTATGGCGGAACCTGGCCGTCTCCGTGCTGCCACCACCACAGGCCTGCAGCGCCCAGTGCAAGCAGGGCCACCACAGACCACGTGCGGGGTTCGCGCAATCGCATCAGAAGGCGGCTGATCAGCATGGCGGCGATTCTAGGAACGCGCTCCAAAGTCCGTGGGGCACGCGGGCATTCCCGGCATTCCCCCATGCACGGCCGGGGTTGGCGCGGCCCACAGGCCGGTCGGCCGCTCGCCACGCGTCCGTCCACCGTGCAGTTCACACCGCTCCAAGCGCACTTCGTCGCAAAGCAGTCGCGGCAGAGGCGGCCAGCGCCGACCATGCCATCCATTCGCTTTCACGACGCCACTGCCATGCAACTCACACCTGCCATCGCCCTGCACATGGGCTGCGCCTTGGCCGCCACGGCCCTGGGCCCCGTGGTTCTCTGGTCCCGCCTGGGCCGCAGACTGCGCCCCGGCCTGCACCGCTGGGCCGGCCGTGTCTGGGTGGTGCTGATGGCAGTCACCGCTCTGTCGGCCCTGTTCATCCGGGACTTCCGTTTGCCCAACATCGCGGGCTACACCCCTATCCACCTGCTGGTGCCCTACACGCTCGGTGGACTGGTGCTGGCCTTTGTTTACCTGTACCGCCGCCAGATCGACGGCCACCGCAAGACCATGCAGGGCTTGTATGTCGGGGCCTGCCTCACGGCCGGGGCCTTCACGCTGCTGCCCGGCCGCCTGCTCGGCCAGTGGCTCTGGGGCGCGCTCGGCCTGCTGTGATGGCCCCCACGCGCCGCGCACCACACAACCGCTGTCCATCCACCCGCCCAGCAACCCTTTGATCTTGGAGATCCCGATGTCCACCGCTTTTGACACACAGTCCGCCCTCCCCCTGCCAGACGCGCTGGAGCGTCTGGCACGCCGCCGTGCCGCCCAGCGCATGGGCTGGATCGGCCATGCCACCGTGTTCACTGTGGTGCAGCTGTTGCTGGCTGCACTGGCCTGGCGCAGCGGATATGCGTGGAATGTGTGGCCCCTGCTGGGCTGGGGCGTGGGGCTGGTGCTGCACGGTGCGGCCGTGTGGGGCGCAGCGCCAGGCGGCCGGCTTCACCAGCACCTGCTAGCGGCTGAGCGCGCCCGGCTGCGCCGCGAGCCCGGCAACGCGGGTCTCTAGAATGGGTGCGCCCTCTGCCATGACCCTTCCCGATCCCGTCCTGCCGGCAGCGCCGGCCGCTCCCTCCGCATCGCACATTGCGCGCTCGCTGTTGCGCCGCGGCCTGGCCATGGCGTTGTTCTGCACTGCCATTGCCGTGCTGCTGACGCTGGCTGGCCATGGCCGCTGGTGGGAGCAGTGGGTGTACTCCAACGCCATTGGCCTGCTGAGCTGGCTGGTGATCGATGCCGGGCGGGTCCTGATCGCACGACACGAAGAGGGCATGTGGCCACACGGCCCCCGCGGCCTGCTGCTGGTGGCGGTGGGCACGCTCGTGGGCCTGGTGGGCGGCACGGCGCTGGGCGATGCAGTGAGCGGCGGCCACACCTGGGCGCTGATCGGGCAGGCCCCGGAGCGCGCGCTGTTCATTGCGCTGGTGACCATTGCGGCGTCGGTCGTCGCATCGTTCTATTACCACGCCCGGGGCACTGCGCAGGCCCTGGAGGCCCGCGCCGCCCGCGCCCAGCGCGACCTGACCGAAACGCGGCTCAAGCTGCTGGAGGCGCAGCTGGAGCCGCACATGATGTTCAACACGCTCGCCAACCTGCGCGTGCTGGTGGCCACCGACCCGCCGCGCGCGCAGGCCATGCTCGACCACCTGATCGACTACCTGCGCGCTACCCTGGGCGGCTCGCGCCAGCTTTCACATCCGCTGGCCGACGAGTTTGCACGGCTGCGCGATTACTTTGAGCTGATGGCCGTGCGCATGGGCCCGCGGCTGCAATACACGCTCGACCTGCCCGAAGCGCTGCGCAGCACCGCCGTGCCGCCGCTGCTGCTGCAGCCGCTGGCCGAAAACGCGATCCGCCACGGGCTGGAGCCCTCGGTCCCCGGCGGGCACATTGCGGTGCGCGCCCGTGCGATCGAGTCTGCGCATGGGCCCCTGCTGCAGATTGAGGTGCAAGACACCGGCGTCGGCCTGCACAGCCATGCCGAGGCGCCCTTGCCCGCCGGGGGTGGAGGCTTTGGGCTGACCCAGGTGCGCGAGCGGTTGGCCACGCTGCACGGTGCCCAGGCCAGGCTGGAACTCACGCCGCTCGCCCCCCAGGGCACCTGCGCCCGCATTGTGTTGCCGCTCAACCCCTCCCCTGCATGACCCTGCCCGCCCCCACTCAGCCTGCCGCCCCGCGCGCCCTGATTGCCGAAGACGAACCCCTGCTGGCCGCCGCATTGGCGCAGGCGCTGCGGCAGTGCTGGCCGGCGCTGGAGATCGTGGCCACCGTGGGCGACGGCCTGAGCGCCGTGCGCGAGGCGCTGCGCCTTGCGCCCGACGTGCTGTTCTTCGACATCCGCATGCCCGGCCAGAGCGGGCTGGAGGCCGCTGCCGAGCTGGCCGACGCATGGCCGCCGGAGCGGCCGTTTCCCGCGCTGGTGTTCGTCACGGCCTACGACCAGTACGCACTGCAGGCCTTCGACGCCCAGGCCATGGACTACCTCGTCAAGCCCGTGCAGGCGGCGCGGCTCGAAAAAACAGTGCAAAAACTGCAGCTTGTGCTTGCCAATCAAGCACGAGCAGCTATCAATTCAGGAGCAAACTTCGAGACCACGCTCGACCAGCTTCGCCACCTGCTGCAGGCCCTGCCGGGCGCGGCCGGAGCGCCGCCGGGCAGTGCACCGGGGGCCGCAGCCGCCACGGCACCGCTGCGCATGCTGCAGGCGGGCGTGGGCACGCAAATCCGCATGGTGCCGGTGGACGAGGTGCTGATATTCGAGGCCGCCGACAAGTACGTGCGCGTGCTCACGGCCACGCACGAACACCTGCTGCGCACGCCGCTCAAAGAACTGGCCGCGCAGCTCGACCCCAACATCTTCTGGCAGGTGCACCGCAGCCTGCTGGTGCGTGCGACCGAGATTGCCGCCGTCACGCGCGACGAGGCCGGCCGCCTGCACCTGAGCCTGCACACCCGGCCCGAGCGCCTGCCCGTAAGCCGGCTCTACGCCCACCGCTTCAAGGCGATGTGACCCCGGCGCCCGGCTCCCATGGGCCGGCCAGGTTGCGCAGCAAGGTGTTGGCGGCCGTGAGCCGGCGCGCGCGCAGGTCGATCAGGCTGCGGCGGGCTGACAGCACCGCCGTCTGCGCCGTCAGCACATTCAGGTAGCCCACCGTACCCGCGCGGTACTGGTGCTCCACCACCTCGAGCGCGCGCTGCGCGGCGGCCACGGCCTCACGCTGCAGGGCCTCTTCTTCGGCCAGCGATGCGGCTGCGGCCAGGTTGTCTTCCACCTCCTGCAGCGCGGCCAGCACTGTCTGCCGGTAGGCGGCCGTGGCCTGCGCGTGGCTGGCGCGGGCGGACTCAACCGCCGCACTGCGCGCCCCGCCGTCGAACAGCGAGGCCGCCAGCGCCGGGCCGAGCGACCACACCAGATTCGGGGCATTGAACAGATCGGCCAGCACCGTGCTGCGCTGGCCCAGCGAAGCCGACAGCGTGACCGCCGGAAAAAACGCCGCGCGTGCCACGCCGATTTGCGCATTGGCCGCAGCCACGCGCCGCTCGGCCGCAGCCACGTCGGGGCGACGCTGCAGCAGCTGTGCGGGCAGCGCGCCCGGTACGGCCGGGGGGCTGGGCAGCTCGGCCGTGGGGGCCAGGGCAAAGGCCGCAGGCGGCAGGCCCAGCAAGGTGGCCAGCGCGTGTTCGAGCTGTGTGCGCGTGGTGCGCGATTCCATCCACTGCACGCGGGTGGTTTTGTACTGGGCTTCGGCCTGGGCCACGTCGGCGCTGGTGGCCACGCCCGCAGCCTGGCGTGCGCGCGTGAGCTCCCAGCTGCGCTCGTAGGCGCGCAGGGTGTCGTCCAGCAGGCGGCCCTGGGCCTCGGCCGCGCGCAGCGCAAAGTAGGTTTGGGCCACGGTGGCCTGCAACGACAGGCGGGCCGCGGCCAGGTCGGCGGCGCTGGCGTCGGCACTGGCTTGGGCGGCCGACACGCCGGCCGCCACGCGGCCCCACAGGTCCAGCTCCCAGGCCGCATTCAGGCCCACGGCATAGCTGCTGCCAATACGGGCGCTGGTGCTGCCGTCGGCCAGCTGCGTGCCACTGCGCGCGCGGCTGCCGCTGGCACTGACGCCCAGGCTGGGCACGCGGGCAGCGCCGCTGGCGGCCAGCGCGGCCTCAGCCACGCGCAGGCGCGCGGCGGTTTGCGCCAGGCCCGGGTTCTGTGCCTGGGCGCGGGTCTGCAGGTCGTCGAGCACGGGGTCGCCGTGGCCGGCCCACCAGGTGGCCTCGGGCAGGCGTGCGGCACCGGCTTCGGCCAGCCGCCACAGGCCCTGGGCCTGCGCGGCAGCCTGCTGCTTGAACTGGGTCGGCACCTCTTGCGCGGGCGCTGCGTAGGGCGGCGTTTGGGCGCAGCCGGCCAGCCAGGCGCTGGCGCCCAGCAGCAGCCAGGGGGCGGCGGCACGCCGGGGCAGGTCTCGAAGAAAAGGCAGTCGGGTCGTCATGCGTCGGTTCCAGGCAGGGCGGCTGCGGGCGATGAGCGGGCTGGGGCGGGACGGCGGCGCATCACGGCCTGGCGCAGCCGGTCGAGCCCCACGTACACCACGGGCGTGGTGTAGAGCGTGAGCAGCTGGCTGACCACCAGCCCGCCCACAATGGCAATGCCCAGCGGCTGGCGCAGCTCGGCCCCGTCGCCACGGCCCAGGGCCAGCGGCAGCGCGCCGAACATGGCGGCCACGCTGGTCATGAGGATGGGGCGCAGCCGCAGGCTGCAGGCGCGGTAGATGGCCTGCGCGGCGGTGGTGCCGCCCGCCGCCGCGCGGCGCTGCCGCACGATGGCCACGTCGATCATCATGATCGCGTTCTTCTTCACGATGCCGATCAGCAGGATCACGCCGATCAGTGCGATCAGCGAGAACTCGGTCTTGAACAGCATCAGCGCCAGCAGCGCGCCCACCCCTGCAGACGGCAGCGTGGAGAGGATGGTGATCGGGTGCACCAGGCTTTCGTACAGCATGCCCAGCACCAGGTAGATGGTGACGATGGCCGCCAGGATCAGCAGCGGCTGGCCGGACAGCGCCTCCTGGAAGGCCCCGGCAGTGCCGCTGAAGGTGCCACGCACCGACACGGGCACGCCCAGCTCGGCCACCGCATTGCGCACCGCTTCCGACGCCTGCGACAGCGACACGCCCTGTGCGAGGCTGAAGCTGATGCTGCTGGCCGGTGTGCCGCGTTCGTGGTTCACCGACAGCGGCGTGTTGGTGGTGGTGATGCGGGCCACGGCCGTGAGTGGTACGGGCTGCCCCTGGGCGTTGACAAAGAAGAAGCCGCGCAGTGTCTCAGGGCTTTGCAGGAAGCGCGGGTCGGCCTCCATCACCACGCGGTACTGGTTCAGGGGGTTGTAGATCACGCCCACCTGCCGCTGCGCGAACGCATTGCCCAGCGTGGCGTCGATCTGCGCCATGGTCAGGCCGTGGCGCGCCAGGGCGTCGCGGTCGATGACCAGGGAAGTCTGCAGGCCGAAGTCCTGCACATCGCTGTTCACGTCTTCCAGCTCGGGCAGCTGGCTCAGCGCCTGGCGGATGCGCGGCTCCCAGGTGCGCAGGTCCTGGATGTCGTCGGCCTGCAGCGTGTAGTCGTACGAGGCGCTGCTTTGCCGCCCGCCGATGCGGATGTCGCGCTGCGGCGTCATGAACAGGCGCGCGCCGGGTTCGTTCTTGAGCTGCTCGCGCAGCCGGGCGATCACGACCTCCGAGCGCTCCTGGTTCGGCCCGCGCTTGAGCGTCATGAACATGGCCGCCGAATTGCGCTGCCAGCCGCCGGTAAAGCCCGTCACATGTTCTACGGCGGGGTCGGCCTGCACGATGGCCAGAAAGCGCAGCAGGCGCTGCTCCATCGCCTGGTATGAGGTGGCCTGGTCGGCGCGGATGAAACCCGAGATGCGGCCCGTGTCCTGCTCGGGCATGAAGCCCTTGTCGATGGCGTTGTAGAGCCAGACGTTGAGGCCCACCACCCCCGCCAGCGCCAGCAGCACCACGGGCTGGTGGCGCAGGCCCCAGGCCAGGCTGCGGCGGTAGGCCCGCAGGCCGCGGGCCTGCCAGCGGTCTACCCGCCGGCTGAAAGCGGCGCGCCAGCCGCGGCCACGCACGGGGCGCACGTCCTGCGGGCGCAGCAGCGCGGCGCACATCATGGGCGTGGTGGTCAGCGACACCACCATCGACACCAGGATGGCCGCCGACATGACGATGGCGAACTCCTGGAAGAAGCGCCCGACGATGCCGCCCATGAACAGGATGGGCACAAACACCGCGATCAGCGACAGGCTCATGGACACGACCGTGAAGCCGATCTCGCGCGCACCGTCCAGCGCGGCCTGCAGGGCGGTTTTGCCGCGCTCCATGTGGCGCATGATGTGTTCCAGCACCACGATGGCATCGTCCACCACAAAGCCGGTGGCCACCGTGAGCGCCATCAGCGACAGGTTGTCGAGCGTGTAGCCCGCGAGGTACATCACGCCAAAGGTGCCGGCCAGCGACACCGGCACGGCCACGCTGGGGATCAGCGTGGCGCGGCCGTTGCGCAGGAACAGGAACACCACCAGCACCACCAGCGCCACGGCAATCGCGAGCGCACGCTCCACCTCCTGGACCGACGCGCGCAGCGTGGGCGTGCGATCGGAGACGACCTCGATGTCGATGGCCGCCGGAATCGACGCCTGCAGTTGCGGCAGCAAGGCGCGCACGCGCTCCACCGCTTCGAGCACGTTGGCGCCCGGCTGCTTGTACACCTGCAGCAGCACCGCGGGCTTGCCGTTGGCCACGCCGAAGTTGCGCACGTCCTGCACCGAATCGACCACGTGGGCCACGTCGGACAGCCGCACGGCCTGGCCGTTCTTCCAGCGCAGCACCAGGGGCGCGTAATCGGCCGCGGTGCGCGCCTGGTCGTTGGCCGCAATCTGCCAGTGGCGGTCGCCCTGCTCCAGCGCGCCCAGCGGCCGGTTGGCGTTGGTGCCCACGATGGCCGCGCGCACCTGGTCGAGCGCAATGCCGTGCGAGGCCAGGCGCACCGGGTCCAGCTCCACACGCACCGCGGGCAGCGCGCCGCCGCTGACCGAAGCCTGCCCCACGCCTTCGACCTGCGAGAGCTTTTGCGCCAGCACCGTGGAGGCCGCGTCGTACATCTGCCCGCGGGTGAGCAGGTCCGACGTGAGCGCCAGGATCATGATGGGCGAATCCGCCGGGTTGACCTTGCGGTAGGTGGGGTTGCCCGGCATGCCCGTGGGCAGCAGCGTGCGCGCGGCATTGATGGCGGCCTGCACGTCGCGCGCGGCGCTGTCCACGTCGCGGTCCAGATCGAACTGCAGCGTGATGGACGTGCTGCCCTGGATGGAGCGCGAGGTGATTTCGTTCACGCCCGCAATCGCGCCCAGCGTGCGCTCCAGCGGTGTGGCCACGGTGGCGGCCACGGTATCGGGGCTGGCCCCGGGCAGGCTGGCGCTGACCGAGATGGTGGGGTAGTCCACCTGCGGCAGCGGCGCCACCGGCAGCAGGAAGTACGACACCGCCCCAGCCAGCGCGAGACCCAGCGTGAGCAGCATGGTGCCGATGGGGCGGTGGATGAACGGGGTGGAGAGGCTCACCGCAGGCCTTTCTGGCACCCACGGCCAAAATGGCAGCTTGTGCTTATCCCCGCTTGAAAGTTCGCTATATATTCAATAGCAAACCAATTCTGGGCTTGAGCCATGCCCTCCGGTGCCAGTGCGGGCCGGTGTACCGACTCAGGCATGGGCAACCCCACGCCCAGCGCGCCAGCGCTGCGCCCAGCCTTCAAAGGTGAGGTAAATCACCGGGGTGGTGAACAGCGTGAGCAGCTGGCTCACCACGAGACCGCCCACCAGGGTCACGCCCAGCGGATGGCGCAGCTCGCTGCCCACGCCGCCGCCCAGCATCATGGGCAGCGCGCCCAACAGCGCCGCCAGCGTGGTCATCAGAATCGGCCGAAAACGCAGCAGGCAGGCCTGGTGGATGGCCTCGCGGGCCGTCAGGCCCTGCTCGCGCTGCGCCTCCAGCGCAAAGTCGATCATCATGATCGCGTTCTTCTTGACGATGCCGATCAGCAGCACGATGCCGATGATGGCGATGATGTCCAGGTCCAGCCGCGCGAGCAGCAGCGCCAGCAGCGCGCCCACACCGGCCGACGGCAGCGTCGAGAGGATGGTGACCGGGTGCACCGTGCTTTCGTACAGCACACCGAGCACGATGTACATGGTGACCACCGCCGCCAGGATGAGCAGCAGCGTCGAGCCCAGCGAGGCCTGGAACGCCAGCGCCGCGCCCTGGAAGCGCGTCTCCACCGACAGCGGCAGTAGGCCTTCGGCCTGGGCCGCAGCCTTTTCGCGCTCGATGGCGGCCACCGCGTCGCCCAGCGACACGCCGGGCGCAGTGTTGAACGACAGCGTGGCCGCGGGCAACTGGCCCACGCGCTGCACCACCAGCGGCATGGGCCGCTCTTCCACCCGCGCCACCGACGACAGCGGCACCGGCGCACCGGCGCTTGACGGCACGTAAATGGACTGCAGCGCCTCGGGGCCCAGGCGGTACGGCGCGGCCACCTCCAGCACCACGCGGTACTGGTTGGACTGGGTGAAGATCGTTGAGATCAGCCGCTGGCCAAAGGCGTTGTAGAGCGCGGCATCGATGCCCGCCACCGTCACGCCCAGGCGGCTGGCCTGGGCCCGGTCGATCTGCACAAAGGCCTGGCGGCCCTGCTCCTGCTGGTCGCTGGCCACATCGGTCAGCTCGGGCAGGGCCTTGAGCCGGCGCAGCAGGTCGGCGGCGCTGGCCGCCAGCTGCTGCGGATCGGGCGAGGACAGCAGCCACTGGTACTGGGTGCGGGCCACACGGTCTTCAATGGTCAGGTCCTGCACAGGCTGCAGGTACAGCCGGATGCCGGGCAGATCCTGCACGCTTGCGGCCAGGCGCTGCTGCACCACATCGGCCGCATCGCGCTGCGCATGCGGTTGCAGGTCGATCAACAAGCGCCCGGTGTTGAGCGTGGGGTTGGCACCGTCCACGCCAATGAACGAGGAGATGCTGCGCACCGCCGGGTCTTGCAGCAGCCGCTCGGCCACGGCCTGCTGGCGCTCGGCCATGCCCGCAAACGAGATGGATTGGTCGGCCTCGGTGGTGGCCTGCAGCGTGCCGGTGTCCTGCACCGGAAAGAAGCCCTTGGGAATCCACAGGTACAACAGCACCGTGAGCGCCAGCGTGGCCAGGAACACCGCCCAGGTCCAGCCGCGGCGGTCGAGCACCCAGTCCAGCATGCGACCGTAGCGGGCAATGGTGCGGTCAAAGAACCGGCCCGTGGCGTGGTACAGCCGACCGTGCTGCGCGGCCGGGTCGTGCCGCAGCAGCCGCGCGCACAGCATGGGCGTGAGCGTGAGCGAGACCACCGCCGAAATCAGAATAGCCACGGCCAGCGTGATCGCGAATTCGTGGAACAGCCGCCCCACCACGTCGCCCATGAACAGCAGCGGTATCAGCACCGCGATCAGCGACACCGTGAGCGAGATGATGGTGAAGCCAATCTGGCGCGAGCCGTCGAGCGCGGCCTGCAGCGGGGTGATCGGGGCTGGGCTTTGGCCCGGCGCCGCCTCGCCTTCAGCCCCATGGGCCTGCGCCGAAACATTGCCCGGCATCTCCAGATGCCGGGCAATGTTTTCAATCATCACGATGGCGTCGTCCACCACGAAGCCGGTCGAAATGGTCAGCGCCATCAGCGTGAGGTTGTTGACCGAGAACCCGGCCAGGTACATCACGCCGCAGGTGCCGATGAGCGACAACGGCACCGCCACGCTGGGAATCAGCGTGGCCGAGGGGCTGCGCAGGAACACGAAGATCACCGCCACCACCAGCAGCACTGCCAGGCCCAGCTCGAACTGCATGTCGCGCACCGAGGCGCGCACGGTCACGGTGCGGTCGGTGAGCACCTGCACATCCAGCGATGCGGGCAGCGTGCTTTGCAGCTCCGGCAGCAAGGCCTTGATGCGGTCCACCGTCTCGATCACGTTCGCGCCGGGCTGGCGGCGGATGTTGAGGATCACGCCGGGCTGCGAGCCCGTCTCGGGCGTGCCCGCCCAGGCGGCCAGGCGCGTGTTCTCGGCGTCGTCCACGATCTCGGCCACGTCTTTGAGCCGCACCGGCGCACCGTTCTTGAACGCCAGGATCAACTCGCGGTACTCGGCGGCCGACTGGAGCTGGTCGTTGGCGTCGATGGTCGAAGCCCGCGCCGGCCCGTCAAACCCGCCCTTGGCCAGCTTGACGTTGGCCGCGGCGATGGCCAGTCGCACGTCTTCGAGTGTCATGCCCCGCTGCGCCAGCGCCGTGGGATGCGCCTGGATGCGCACGGCCGGCCGCCGCCCGCCCGCAATGGCCACCAGGCCCACGCCCTGCACCTGCGAGAGCTTGGGCGCGAGGCGGTTTTCCACCAGGTCGTTCACACGGATCACCGGCAACGAGGGCGAAGTGACCGCCAGCGTGAGGATGGGCGCATCGGCCGGGTTGACCTTGCTGTAGACCGGCGGCATGGGCAGGTCGGACGGCAGCAGGTTGCCCCCTGCGTTCAGCGCGGCCTGCACCTGCTGCTCGGCCACGTCCAGCGGCATGTTCAGCTCAAAGCGCAGCGTGATCACCGACGCGCCCCCCGAGCTGGTGGACGACATCTGCGCCAGCCCCGGCATCTGGCCGAGTTGTCGCTCCAGCGGTGCGGTGACGTTGGAGGCCATCACGTCGGGGCTGGCCCCCGGGTACAGCGTGGTGACCTGGATCGTGGGGTAGTCCACCTCGGGTAGGGCCGACGTGGGCAGCAGCCGGTAGGCCAGCAGACCGGCCAACAGAATGGCCACCATCAGCAGGGCTGTGGCCACAGGCCGCAGGATGAACAGGCGCGACAGGTTCATGGAGCCATCCGCTCGCAAGCCGTGGGGGCTGGTCAGCGCGCCGGGGTGGCCGCGCCGCCACCCTGCTGCTGCAGGCGCTCGCGGAAGTAGGCACGCCGCTCCTCGGCCGGCAGGGCCAGCACCCGCGCGCGCTCATCGGGCGGCATCTGCTCCAGCAGGGCCCGCACCTGGGGGGGCACCGGCCGCGCGCCCTCAGCCAGTGGCAGCGCTGGCGCTGCCGAGGACTCCGCCGCACTGGTGGGTGGGGCGTCAACCGGCACCTTCGGGGCCGCATCGCGGCGCAAGGCCTGCGGCGCATCTGCGGCCTGAGCACGCGGTGCCGATGCGCCAGCCGCAGCACCGGATGCCGCAGATGCCGTAGGCGCCGCAGGGGCAGACGCACCGGCCGCCGGGGCCTGCGCCGCCTTGGCACGCAGGAAGGCGCGGCGCTCCTCGGGCGTCATCTTTTCCAGCCTCGCGCGTTCTTCGGGCGACAGCGAAGCCATCACCGCCCGGCGGCGTGCGGCCTGCTCCTGTGCCGCCTGGTCGGCCCGTGTGGCCGCGCCACTGTCGATGACCGCCACCTTGGTGCCTTCGCGCAAGCGGTCGATGCCGTCGGTGACCACACGGTCGCCTTCGCGCAGATCGCCTTCCACGCTCACACGGTCGCCGTCGGTCACGCCCACGCGCAGGCGCCGCTGGGTGACGGTGTTGTCGTCCTGCACCACATACACCGATTGGTTCTGCACGGCCGTCGCCGGCACGGTGAGCACCGATTCCAGCCGGTTCACCTGCAGGCGCACATTGACAAACTGGTTGGGGTACAGCGCGCGGTCCTCATTGGCCACCGCTGCCTTGACCTTGACCGTGCCCGTGGCCACGTCCACCGCGTTGTCCAGCGCCACCACGCGGCCCCGGCCCAGCAGTTGGCGGAAGTCTCGGTCCCACAGCTCCACCGGTAGCTCATCGCCCGCGGCCAGGCGCTTGCGCATCTGCGGCAGATGCACCTCGGGCACGGCAAAGCTCGCGTCGATGGGGCGCACCTGGTTGATGCTCACGATGCCATTGGCGTCGGTAGGCCCCACCACATTGCCCAGATCGGCCTGGCGCAAGCCCAGCCGCCCGGCAAACGGAGCGACCACCTTGGTGTAGCCCAGTTGCAGCCGGGCCGCATCCACCTGCGCCTGATCGGCCGCCACCGTGCCTTCAAGCTGGCGCACGAGCGAGGCCTGTGCATCCACCTGCTGGCCTGCAATCGCGTCGCGCTCCTGCAGCTCCTGGTAGCGCTTGAGGTCCAGCTGCGCATTGCGCAGCAGCGCTTGGTCGCGCCGCAGCACGCCCTCGGCCTGCGCCAGCGCCGCTTGGTAGCTGCGCGGGTCGATCTCGGCCAGCAGCTGCCCGGCGCGAACTTCGTCTCCCTCCTGAAAGCGCAGGGCCACCAGTTCGCCGCTCACACGCGCGCGCACCACGGCCGTGGCCCGCGCACTCATGGTGCCAATGGCCTGTACCACCACGCGTACGTCGCCGCGCTGCACCGTGCCGACCGACACCGGCTGCACGTTGCCCGCACCAAAGCGGCCCGGTCCGCCTGCGGCGCGCCCCGCTGAACCCGCCTTGGCAGCGTCAGGAGGCGACGCGGCCTGGCGCTGCTGCCACCACCACGCGCCCCCCCCCACCGCCCCCAGCAGGGCCACGAGCAGCACCGCATGGGTCCAGCGCAAGCGGCCGGTCTGGCGCGCGGGCATTGCGCGCTGCATCGTCAAAGGGGAGGGACGCATGGTGAAGGCACTCGCAAACAAAAAACGGGCCCCACCGGCATCGCGGCGCGGCCCTGACAGCGTGGGGATGATACTGAGCGCCCTTGGGCGGGCCCGGCAGCCAGGCCGCCTTTTACCGGAGCTTTACCGTGCGAGCAGCCGCGGCCGCTCAGCGGTTGGTGGCCAGCAGCAGTCCGCCCGCCCCCATGAAAAACCCGCCCGTGGCTCGGTTGAGCCGGACGACCCCGCGCGAGGTGCGCACAAAGCGCCGGATCTGGCGGCCGCACAGCGCGTACACCGCGGTGGCCACAAATTCGGCCATCAGATACACGCTGCCCAGCACCAGAAACTGCCGTGCAGCCGGCTGGGCCGGGTCGATGAACTGGGGAAAAATGGCCGCAAACAGGATGATGGCCTTGGGATTGGTGATGCCGAGCAGAAACTCCTGCGCCACGAGTGCCCGCAGACGGGGCCGCGCCGTCGGAGCCGCGCCCGCAGCCGCCGGCCCATCCACCAGATCAAGCCCCTGAAACTCCCGGCTGCGCCATGCCTTCCAGCCCAGCCAGAACAGGTAGGCCGCACCCACCCACTTGATGGCTGTGAAAGCCGCCTCGGACGCCAGAAGCATGGCCCCGAGACCGACCGCCGAGATCGTGAGAAAGATCGCAAAAGCCGCTACGCGCCCGGTGGTGGCCACCAGCGCAGGCCCCACCCCTGCGCGCAGGCCGTTGTTGAGCCCACAAAAATTGTTCGGGCCGGGGGTCAGGGCGATGGCCACGGCCACCGGGGCAAAGTACAGCGCATCCATGGATTCCACTCCAGTCGGGCACGGCGCGTGCTTGCGTGATCAATACGGCGCGTGCCGTGCCAGTGTAAGACCGCCATAGCCCGCGCGCTGTCGCGTCACGCAGGCGGTGGCAACTCGAGCACGTCGCCCCGGTTTGCGCCCGGCAGCACGCTGTGATGCGCTACGAGCACCAGGCGGTCCGTCCAATCCGAAGCTTGCAGCAAGGCCTGCTCGAGGTACCGCACCGAGCGCTGGTCCAGACCAGCCACGGGCTCGTCCAGGCATGTCAGGGGGGCACCGCTG
The DNA here is from genome assembly GCF_039540375.1 of Acidovorax lacteus. NCBI lineage: Bacteria > Pseudomonadati > Pseudomonadota > Betaproteobacteria > Burkholderiales > Comamonadaceae > Acidovorax > Acidovorax lacteus. Next base: position 100,121 of record NZ_BAABEX010000008.1, on the reverse strand, counting down.
GACAATCCTGCGGCCATGATGCATTTGCGCCAGGTGCCCGCCGACAAGCCATGCAGGGGCTTGTCCAGGTGGTCGAGCAATTGCCAGCCTTCCAGAAGCCTGTTCAGCAACGCGTCGCTCCATTGCGGGTACTCCCGGGCCCGGCCGGCCAGCCACTGGCGCGCGGTCAGCCCCTCGGGCAGTGGGGCTCTGGGGGACACCCAGAACACCGCAGCCGACAGCGCAGGGCCCTCGATGCGCCCTGCTTCGTACGGCAGCTCTCCGGCCAGCGCTCGCAGCAGGCTGGTCTTGCCGCTGCACTCGTCGCCGACCACCCAGCCCAGGCCTGCACGCCACCGCATGTGAAGCCCCCGCCAGAGCGGAGCTTGGCCCGGCCACGCCACGGCCAGATCGATCAGGCCCAGGAAGGCGGTGTTCTGGGCAGCAGGTAGGGTGGGGACATCAGCAGGCATGGAATCGCCAGACTTCAAGGGAGTGAAAGGGCGCGCCGCAGCGTGCGGCGCTGCGCGACAATCGCGCGCCAACGTCGGCCGCTGATTGTAGGAACGCCCGTGCCCACTGCCCTGCTCTACCTGGATTTCGACTACAGCGAGGACGACGCAGGCCATGGCTGCCTGGACGCCATGGCCGACATTCCCGCCGCCCGCGCACCATTGGTGGAAGCCGAACTGGCACAGGTGCTGGCCTGGGTCCATGCCCAACGCAGTTGGCGACTGGCGCCGCTCGACGACGGCGGTGACTGGGACTACCTGGTCCACGCCACACCGGACGGCTCAGCACCCGCGGTGCTGGAATACGACCCGCTGCGTGCGCAATTCAAGAGCTCCCCAACCTCTGCGCTGACCACTGGGCGGGTGGTCTACACCTTCACGCTCAGCGCGCGGGAAGACCTCTGCGCGGCCCTTCGCGAGGCCTTCGCGATCGGCTAGGACAGCCACGCCTGATCCAAAGACCCCTGACAGCAGTCGGACACCGCGGCCATTGCCCGCACAAGCGGATCTGATGGCTACAGTCTGAGACTCTATTGTCCATTTCATGACCAAGGAGTTCAGATGCTGTCACGCCGCCACTTCCTGCACGCCGGCCTCGCCGCGACGGCCTACGCCGCCGGCTCGTTTGTGCCCGTCTGGGCGCAAAGCGCCCCCAACCTGGGCACTCCAGCCCTGCCATCGCCCGGCTTCCGGCGCACCAAGGTGGGCGATGTGGAAGTGGTGTCCCTGATCGACGGCATTGCGCGCCGTCCGTTGGGCGAAGAATTCGTGAAGAACGCGCCACTGGCGGAAGTGCGTGCGCTGCTGGCTTCGCAAGGTCTGCCCACCGACTACATCGACGTTCCGTTCACGCCGTTCCTCGTGGTGGCAGGCGGCCGCAAGATGCTGATGGACACCGGCCTTGGCGAATTCGGTGGCCCGAACGCCGGGAAGCTGGCTGAGAACCTGCGCGCAGCCGGTGTGCAGCCCTCCGAGATCGACACGGTGCTGATCAGCCATTTCCATGGAGACCACATCAACGGCATCCGCAACAAGGCGGGCGAGCTGCTGTTCCCGAAAGCGAAGGTGCTGGTGCCCGCGCCCGAGTTCGCCTTCTGGATGGACGATGCTCGCATGGCTGCAGCCCCCCAAGGCATGAAGGGGGCCTTCGAGAACGTGCGCCGCACCTTCAACGGCATGTCGGCCGACATGCTGGTGCGATTCAACCCGGGCGACGAGGTGGCGCCTGGCGTGCAGTCGGTGGCGGCGTTTGGCCACACACCGGGCCACACGCTGTTCGAGGTGTCGTCGGCGGGCCAGCGCTTCGTGTACGTGGCCGACCTGACCAACGTGCCGGCGCTTTTCGCCCGCAACCCGGACTGGGCGGTCACTTTCGACATGGACGCAGAGGCCGCACGCAAGGTTCGCCGACAAGTGTTTGAGCGCATCACCGCCAGCAACGCACTGGTCGGCGGCTTCCACTTCCCGTTCCCGGCGTTCGGGCGGATGACGGCATCCGGCAATGGCTTCGCGTTCCAGCCCCAGGCCTGAGACCGACACCGCTCCAGCACCAGTGGCGCGCCGTGCGCTGCTGGTGGCTGGCGCCGGCTGCGTGTTGCCGGCCTGGGCAAGCCCCGAGGCCGAGACGTGGCTGCGCCGCGGCGGCGTGGTGCTGGCCATGCGCCACGCGCTGGCCCCCGGCACCTTCGATCCGCCCGGGTTCACGCTGGGTGACTGCCGCACGCAGCGTAACCTCGACGACCGGGGCCGCGAACAAGCGCGGGCCGCGGGACAGTGGTTGGCAGCGCGCGGCCTTCAGCCCTCGGCGGTGCGCTCGAGCCCGTGGTGCCGCTGCATGGACACCGCCACACTGGGGTTTGGTCGCGCGGAAGCCTGGGATGCACTCGGATCCCCGCACGGACAACCCGAGACCACCAGCACCGCACACCTGACGGCACTGCGAGCGGGCCTGCGCCGCGTGGCCGCGCAGTCCAGCCAGTTTGAGGTCTGGGTCACACACATGTTTGTGCTGGCCGCGCTGGCAGGCCTGAACCCCGCGTCGGGCGAGGGCTGGGTGCTCCAGTGGCGCGCCGACGGCACCGTGGCAGCCCTGGCACGCGTGGCGGCCCCGCCGATCTGACCGCCCACAGAAACATTCGCATACAGGGGCCTTGCCCCTGTGCGTTCCAATGGGCCCCTGTTTCACTTTTCGAGGAATCGCCATGGGACGCACCATCGTGACCGAAGCCGACCGCCGTCGCACCCCCCAACCGCCCGCATTGCCCGGCATTGCCCTGCCCACGGGCGGACGTGGTCAGCGCGTGAGTCGCGAGCGCGGCTCGGCCACGCGCAGCAAAAAGAATCCGGGCAAGCGCGCACACAAAGGCGGCTGATCCCGCATCACGTGCCGGCCCGGGCTTTCAAAGCCCGGCCGGCATGGTTTCACTGAAGCCCCGTGCGGGGAGCACGATGTGGAACACCGCCCCCTCTGGCTGGGCATTCTGGGCATAAATGCGCCCACCCATCGCCTCGATGATCTTGCGGCAAATGGCAAGGCCCAGTCCGGTGCCACCCGAGCCGTCCTTGGTCTTACTCGATTGCACAAAGGCTTCGAAGATCTGCTCGAGTTCTGCCTCGGGAACGCCTGGCCCCTGATCCCTCACAGAAAAGTGCACCTGGCCTGCGCTGTCGATCTGCCCAGCAAGGCTGATCGTCGAACCCTGCGGCGAAAACTTGATGGCATTGGCCAGAACGTTGCGCACCACCTGCTGAAAGCGCATCGGGTCGGCTTTCGCGACCAGCGGTACCTCCCCCAGTTCCAGTCGCAATTGCTGGTGCTGCCGCGCCAGCAGCGGCTCCAGTTCGTGCGCCACCGAGCGGACAGGCCCCCGCAGGTCCAGACGCTCCAGGTGCATAGTGCCCACCGTGCTTTCGAGCTTCGACACCTCCAGCAGATCATTGACCAGCGCCAGCATGCGCTGGCCGGCCGCATGGATGTCCGCAAACATCTCGGCCAACTTGGGCGAAGCCTTGCCACGCAGCACGCCCAGCTCGGCAAAGCCGAGAATGGACTGCAGCGGCGTTCGCAGTTCGTGACTCATGTTGGCCACGAACTCGGATTTGGAGCGCGACGCCTCCTCCGCCGCGTCCCGCGCTTCCTGCGTCACCCTTTCGGCCTCACGGAACTCGCTCACGTCCATCAGGATGCACAGCACCCCGGACACCTGACCCAGCGCGTCGGTGATGGCGGCCTTCATCACCCGCGTGTCGCGGCGGGAACCGTCTCCATGCAGTACCTTGGCTTCGAAATGCGCGCTGCCTCCCCAGCGCAACAACTGGGTGCTGGAGGTGTGGTGCATCTGCGCTTCGTCGGCAGGCATGTGGGCCGTCAGAGGTTGACCCAGCAGACGGTCGCGAGGCCAACCTTTGTAATCCTCCCAGGCACGGTTCACCTGGACAATCAAGGAATGCGTATCGGTGACCGCAATCGGCAGAGGATTGGTCTCCAGTAGCAGACTCTGAAAAGCGATCTGCGCCTGCAGTTTCTGCTGTGCCACCCACCGCGCGGTGACGTCAACCGCACTGCCCGCAAATCCCTGCAGGCGACCATCCGCCACGAGCGGAACCACAGCCATATCGAACACGTACTCGCGGCCTGGCGACGGGCGTAGAAGCACTTGCGCCTTGCGCACGCCCAGCTCGGCTCGCGGCACCAGAGCCTTCAGCACAGCGACACGGCTGGTCGGGTCTACCAGCGCGTCCAGTCGGCGCCCCAAGACCTGTTCCGACACATTGGGATGGAAGGCCTCCCAGTGCGCGTTGACAAACGTGACATGCCCTTCTGCGTCGGTGCGGAAGATCAACTCCTGCACGCTTCGCATGAGCACCGAGAGTTCCTGCTCACTCTGCGCCACCCGGGCATTGGCGGCATCAGCGGCGCGTCGTGCTCCCTCCCGAATGCGCACACCGCGCCAGACGGCTGCCGTCAGACCGAGCACCAGGAACACCATGGCCAGCCCCACGGACAGCAGCGCGCGGGCGTCGCGGATCCAGCGCCACAAGGCCGCGTCGTAGGCCTCCTCCACCACCACCACCAGTGGTTTGGTGCTGGAAGCCCGGAAGGCCAGGATCTGCTTGTCGCCTCCAGCCCCCGGACCGATGTAGCTTGAGTGCTGGCGTGATGGCAGGTACTGCGTGTAGATCGGGAGTTGAGCCACACTGCGGCCTAGAAGCCCGGATGTGCCGGAAGAGCTTGCCAGCACCGTTCCCTGATAGGTCGTGATCACCGAGTCGTAGCTCTCCGACTCCAGCGTCAGGTGCTGAAAGTTGGAGAACGTATCGGGATTGATCAACCCCACCAACACCCGGTGCAGTCCGTTCTCATCCTGATAACCTTGCAAAAGCGGAATGAAAGCCATGCCAGACGGAGGATTGCCGGGCGCTGCGCCCGGTCCGCGCCGCAGTTGGTCCAGAAACCGCCCAGGCACCAACGGCCCCATCGCCGACTGCCCAGGGGCCATGCGTGGACCCAAGCGTTCGATCTGAAGCTCCATGCCAGCCTCACCGGTCTGGGTGCTCGCAAGCACGTACCCATCGCGGTTTACCACCGCCAGGGCGCGCAGAAACGACAGCCCTGACAGCGCCTGGCGCAAAGCAGCCTCCATACGCGCTGGGTCCGAGTCTCGGTCGCGTAGCGCGGAAGACGACGACAGCGCCTCCAGAGCCAGCTGCGCAGACTCGACTGTGCGGGTGGCTTGGTCTTCCAGCACGCGCGCCAGCAGCGCTGCATGATCGCGGTTGCTTGACACGGTGGACCGAAAATCACTGACGGCCATCGCCCCTAAGGCCACGACACTGAGCACCACGGCCAGCGCCCCGGCGAGCAGCACCATCACATCAGGCCGGGTTGACCAGGCCTGCCACCGCGCCAGCCACTCCCCAAGACCCATGCGCGTATCAGTCATCGGACGATGATGCTCTGAAGCCCGTGGTTGCGAGCGGCCTGCTCTAGGCGACCATCCCGTTTGATGCTCGCCACGAAGGCGTCCAGCCGAGCCAGCCATTCATCATCCCCGGGGCGGATCGCATAGGCGTACGGAAGCACATGAAATGGCGCAGGCGGTGCAATCAGCCGCGCCCAATCGGCGTTGTCGAGCAACCGACGGCTGTAGGGAAAGTCGGTCATGAACACATCCACACGCCCCGCCATCAGCTCCCGCTCGCGGGTGGCCGGCGGCTGTACGCGCACCAGCTGCGCATGGCGCAGGCGCTGGGCCATCACGGGCTCCATGAACGTGCCGGCCTGCACCGCCACCTGGACTCCCGGCGCATCGATATCGGACCATTGCCGCACCACACGGTTGCTTTTCGTGGTCACCGCATAGATATCGCTGCGCATGTATGGCTGGGTGAAGCGGAGCTTCTCCTGGCGCTGAGGCAGCACCCCCACAGCAAACATCGCCACGTCGCAGCGGTCCGATGTGAGATCGGCTATGAGCGTCACAAAAGACGAATCAACATGCTCAACCCGGACCTGGAGTTCGCGTGCGAGCGCCGTGGACAGCTCGATGTCCATGCCGACGAGCTGCTGCGTCTGCGGGTGCCGATAGGTAATGCCGTAGTAGTCGGGCCAGATACACACGCGCAGCACGCGATGGGACTGAATGCGATCCAGTACCTCACCGGCCCACGCGGCGGGCAGGCCACACACAGCCGCCAGGATCAAGCCTCGCAATATCCAGGACATGGTCATCTTTCGACGCATTCGATACTCGCATCCAGCGACAGCGCACCCGCCATGGACCAGCGCTCAGGCGTCGGCCGTCAGGCCGAAGCTTCCAGCCGGTAGATGGTCTCCAGTACTTGAAGGGTACTGAAGGGCTTCATCAGGTAGTCGTCAGCCCCGGCCTCAAACCCGGCCACGCGGTCTCCCGACTGTACGCGCGCCGTCAGCAAGATCACTTTGGTATGCCGGGTCGCCACGTCGGCCTTGATGCGGCGACACACCTCCAGGCCGTTGATGCTGCCCGGCATCATGATGTCCAGCAGCACCACATCCGGGCCCAGTTCCTTGGCCATGGCCAACCCGGCATCGCCCGTTGACGCCTCATGGATTTCGAAGTCATCGAATTCGAGGGTCATTTTGAGCAGCTTGCGGATGTCGGCGTGGTCTTCCACGATCAGGATCTTCTTCATGACAGCCTCGGTAGACGGACGGATGGCAAAAAACACTTGAAGTGAAAGTGCACAGCACCGATGATGTCACCTCATGGATGCATCATATCAATCAAAAATATCAAATGCAACCTCTTTCACGGCAGAGCAAATCGAGAGAAAATGCGCAAGCCATGAAATCTGAAAACTCTCACGCCAGCCCCCGCGTTCCGGAGCACTACACCACCCTGGAAGTCGCCAGCATGCTCGGATTGGCCGTGCGCTCGGTGCAGCTGATGGTAGACCGTCAGGAACTGGAGGCCTGGAAAACGCCTGGGGGCCACCGACGCATCTCGCGTGAGTCGGTCGAGCGGTGGATCCAGACGCGTGCCGCGGGTGGCACCAAAGCCTCGCGCATACCGACGGAGCCCCCCAACTCGTCCACCACGTCTGCAGACTCCACGCACCCCAGGGTGCTGCTGATTGAAGATTCCGTGCACTTCCAGAACCTGGTGGCGCTGCTGGTCCGCCAGAGCTTTCCGCAGGTGGAGCTGCAGATTGCGCACGATGGCATCACAGGGCTGGCCATGTATGGCCAGTTCCAGCCAGACGTCCTGATTGTGGACATTTTGCTGCCGGGCATCGACGGAGCGACCCTGATCACCACGTTGCGAACGCACCCCCAGTTTGCCCGCAGCCGCTTGATCGTCGTGACCTCGCTCGATGCCACACAGCGCGAGCCTTACGCCTTTGCACTGCAGGGTGTCACCGTCATTCACAAGCCGCAACTCGTGGCCGAGCTGCCCTCTGCGCTGGCCTCCAGTCTGCCGGCCCACACACCTGCAGCGGCATGAGCCCCCGGCCCCGCGTACTGCTGGTGGAGGACGACCCCTCCATCCGCCGATTCGTGGCCCTGGCGCTGGAAGAGTCTGCTGTGGAACTTCTGACCTGCGAGACGGTGGGTGAAGCACTGGGCCTTCTGGATCAGGGAGGCATCGCACTGGTCATCACCGATTTGATGCTGCCCGGCGAGTCAGGGTTGGGGCTTGTCGAGCGTCTGGCCCAGTGGCCCGAGCGGATTGGCAGAGCGAAAGTCGTGGTGTTCAGTGCCGGTATCACGACCGAGGTGGAGGAGCGCCTGCGGTCCTTGCAGGTTTGGCGCATGCTGCGCAAACCTGCATCGGTGCTGGATCTGGACGCCTGTGTGTCCGAGGCCTTGGCACTGTGGTCACAGCCCGACGGTGCAGACGCCACGCGCGAAGCCGCCAGCGAGACCAACCCGCCTTCTGCAAACGACACCAAGAGCGCGGAAGCGCAGGCCATTGCCACCCATTTCGCCGGCAACGCTCCGCTGTTCAGGGCCTACCGCGTCAGCTGCCATGCCCAGTTCCCGCACGACCAGGCCGCCGGCGATGCCGCTGCGGCGGCGGGCGACGCCGGCGCATTGCGCCGTCTTGGACACAGCCTGGCCACAGTACTGCTGACCCTGGGCCGCCCGGCCGACAGCGCGCTGGCGCGTGCGCTGGAGACCGCCGCAGAGACCCAGGGGGCCGCGGCAGCCACGGCCCTGTGGCAACAGCTGAAAGAGCGCCTGAGCGCTCCCTTGCCAGACACGACGCCCCGGCCCTGAACCTATCCATTCCACCTGCTTTTCATGATCACCGTCCACCACCTTGAAGCGTCCCGCTCGCAGCGGGTCCTTTGGCTGCTCGAAGAACTCGGTGTGCCCTACGAAATACAGGTGTACCGGCGCGACCCCAAGACGCGTCTGGCACCTGCAGAACTCAAGCGCGTCCACCCTTTGGGCAAGTCGCCCGTGATCACCGAAGGCGATGCGGTGATCGCAGAGTCGGGAGCCATCATCGAATACCTGGCCGAGCGGTACGGCGCTGGACGCACGGGCGAACTCGCACACCTGACCCCAGAGCCAGGCTCTACCGAGCACCGCGAGTGCCGCTTCTGGATGCACTACGCCGAAGGTTCGCTGATGAACTGGCTGGTGATGAAGCTGGTGTTCATGAGCATTCCGCGCCAGCCCATGCCCTTTTTCGTGCGGCCCATCGCCCGAACGCTGTGCGCACGCGTGCAGGAAAAGCTCATCGACCCCAACGTGGAAACCGCGCTGGCCTTCATGAACGAACACCTGTCGCGCCACACCTGGTTTACAGGTGATCGCATCACCATGGCCGACTTTCAGATGAGCTTTGCCGTCGAGGCTGCGCTGTCGCGTCGCGCGCCCGGCCCCAGCTACCCGCATGTGGTGGGCTACCTGCAGCGCATGCAAGCACGCCCGGCCTACCAGCGGGCAATTGCCAAGGGCGGCCCCGTGCTGCAGTCGCTGTAAACGCCTGGGGCATCGACCATGACCACGGTGGGTACGGATTACGCGGTGCTGTTTGTGTGCATGGGCAACATCTGCCGAAGCCCCACCGCCCACGGCGTATTCCGAGCGATGGTGCAGGCGCAGGGGCTGGCAGAGCGGGTGCAGGTGGATTCGGCGGGCACGCACGACTTTCATGTGGGCGAGCCGCCCGACCGCCGCGCCCAGGCCCATGCCGAACGCCGCGGCTACCGGCTGCACGACCTGCGCGCGCGTGCGCTGGCGCCCGAGGACTTCGAGCACTTCGACCTGGTACTGGCCATGGACTGGGACAACCTGGCCCTGGCCCAGGAGCTGTGCCCGCCGGGGCGCGAAGGCCGCCTGCGCCGCCTGACCGAGTTCTGCCAGCAGTCCGACAGCCCGGTGGTGCCCGACCCATACTACGGCGGTGCGGCTGGCTTCGAGCAGGTCCTGGACCTGGTCGAAGACGCCTGTGCCGGTCTGCTTCAGCATGTGCGGGCGCGGTTGGCCGCGCGCGACTTGCCAGCGGACGGCGCTGCGCGCCACTAAGGCCCCGGCTCAGCCCACGCCACACACCGGCCCAGACAGCACCGGCCCGCCATCGCGCACGTTCTTGGCCTCGGCCACGGCCATGTCGCGTGGCAGGGTCACGCCGTTCTTCACGGCCAAAATCTCCGCCATCACGCTCACGGCAATCTCGGGCGGCGTCTTGCTGCCGATGTAAATGCCGATCGGGCCACGCAGGCGCTGCAGGCTGGCTTCGGTCTGGCCAAAGTGCTCGATCAAGCGGGCGCGGCGCGCCTCGTTGTTGCGGCGCGAGCCGATGCCGCCCACGTAGAAGGCCTCGGTCTGCAGGGCTTCGAGCAGCGCCAGGTCGTCGAGCTTGGGGTCGTGCGTGAGCGCCACCACGCACGTGCGCCGGTCGGGGTGGAACGAGAGCACCACGTCGTCAGGCATCTCGCGCGTGAGGGTCACGCCCGGCACATTCCAGGCCCGGCTGTACTCTTCGCGCGGGTCGCACACCGTCACGGAAAAGCCGCTGAACAGCGCCATGGTGGCCAGATACTCGGTGAGCTGCCCTGCGCCAATCAGCAGCATGCGGTATTCGGGACCGAAGGTGTTGGTCAGGTGCTCGGGCGTGAGCACGAGGTCTGCAGGCGCCTGGGCAGGCGTGAGCGTGACCTGCCCGTCGGCCAGGCGCACGCTGCGCTGCATCAACCGGCCTTCGCCCAGCGCCGCGACCAGTGCGGCCAGCGCCCCCGGGTCGGGGTCGTATTCGAGCAGCAGTTCCAGCGTGCCGCCGCAGGGCAGCCCAAAGCGGTGGGCCTCGTCGGCTGTTACGCCATACTTCACGAAGCTCGGGGGGCCACTCGGAATGCAGTGGTCCAGCCCCCGGTCGGCTGTACCCGAACCGCCCGCATACGCACGGGTGTGGCGGTCGATCAGGTCGTCTTCGATACAGCCGCCCGACACCGAACCCACCACCGCACCGTCTTCGCACAAGGCCATGATGGAGCCCACCGGCCGGGGCGACGAGCCCCAGGTGCGTACCACGGTGGCCAGCAGCGCGCGGCGGCCCGCGCTGCGCCAGCGCAGCAGGGTGCGCAACACGGTCACATCGAGGTTGTCCATGCGCGGCTCCGCTCCATTGCCGTCAGCGCAGCCAGAGCGCCAAGCCCACCAGCACGGCCGCGCCCGCCACCCATACCCAGGCGGGAATGCCGCCAGCCCCAGAGGCAGGGGGCGCCACCGGGGCAGGCGCTGCCGGGGCAGTGCCCGCATCGCCCGCGGCAGGCGCTCCTTCTGCGGCACCCGGGGCCGCTTCGGGCATGGGCAGTGGCGGATGGCGCTCGCGCATGCGGTCGTCAAAGCGCTTGAAGAAGTCTTCGGCCATGCCCTTGGCAGCGCCGTCGATCAGGCGCTGGCCCAGCTGCGCGATCTTGCCGCCCACGGTGGCGTGCACGGTGTAGTGCAACTCGCAGCGCGGCTGGCCCGGCGGCTCGTCGGGCAGCGGTTCGAGCCGCACCTGCGCCTGGCCCTTGCCGAAACCCGCCACGCCGCCCTGCCCGTCAAACGCGATGGTGTAGCGCTCGGGCGGTGCGATGTCGGAGAGCTGGATCTTGCCCGCGAACTTGGCCGACACCGGGCCGATCTTGAGCGCCATGCCCACGGCGTACTGGTTCTCGCCCGTGGCCTCGACCTTGTCGCAGCCGGGGATGCACTGTTTGAGCACCTCGGGGTCGTTGAGCGCGTCCCAGGCCTGCTGTTGCGACACGGCCAGGGTGCGGCTGGCTTGCATTTCCATGGTGGGGTTCCTTCAGCGGCAGTCGGTGATACGGTGGATTCAGGGAAGCGCAGCGCGCGCAATGGCCTGGGGTGCCAGGCCGCGCGGCGCGCTGCGCAGCAGTTGGGCCAGGTGCTCGGCCAGCGCCTGCAGGCTGTGCAGGTTGTGCACGGCCAGCATGGCGTCGCAGGCGCGGTGCAGGGCCGCAGCACCGCGCGCGCTGGGCGCATAGCCGTCAAAGCGCAGCAGCGGGTTGAGCCACACCAGCCGCGCGCAGTGGCGGCGCAGCCAGGCGAGTTCTTGCGCCAGCGCCTCGGGCGTGCCGGTGTCGAGGCCGTCGCTCACCACCAGCACCAGCGTGCGGCGGCCAACCAGGCGGCGGGCATGGCGCATGCGCAACGTGCCCAGGCTCTCGCCCAGCCGGGTGCCGCCGCCAAAGTCAGGCAGGCTGCGCGCGGCTTGCAGCAGCATGGCGTCGGTGTCGGCCAGAGCAAACGCCGGGGTCAGGTCGGTGAGCTGGGTGCCAAAGGCCATGACGTCGCGCCGCAGGCCGCGCGGGGCCCCGGCGCGGCCCGGGGCGGTGGCCGCGTGCAGAAAGGACAGCAGCAGGCGGCTGTAGCGCTCCATGGAGCCCGACACATCGACCAGCACCAGCAGCGGCAGCGGCAGGCTGCGGCGCGCGCGGCGCGGCAGCTCCAGGCATTCGCCGCCGTGGCGCAGGCTGCGCCGCAGCAGGGCGGGCCAGTCGGGCACGCTGCCGCGGGCGCCCGGGCTGCGGCGGCGGGCCGCGTATTCGGGCAGGGGCAGCGGCAGCTCGCGCGCCAGGCGCTCCACCAGCCGGTATTCGCTCGCGCTCAGTTGCTGGAAGTCGGCCTGGCGCAGCCGCTCGCGGTCGCTGGCCGTCATCGCGGCGTCGAATTCCACCGGTGTCTCGGCCGCAGGCGGTGCCGACTGCCGGGCCGCGCGCACCGGGGCCAGGGCCTCGGCCACGCGCGGGCGGCGCGGGCTGGGCGCGGCCGGGGCCTGGGCGCTGGGCAGCATCTGGGCCAGCAGCTTCTGTGCAAGGTCGGGGTTGCGGAAGTACGCGGCAAACAGCTCGCGGAACACGCCCCGGTCCTGCTCGCGCGAGACCAGCACGGCTTCGAGCGCGGCGGCCACGTCGTCGCGCCGCAGCGCCACGCACTGCAAGGCCTGCTGGGCCAGCGCGATGCGGGCAGCATCCACCGGCAGACCGGCGCGGCGCAGTGCACGGCCAAAGCCGGTCAGGTTGTCGGCCAGCTTGCCGCGGCGGGCGTCGCCCAGGGCCGGGGCGCGCGGGGGGGCGGCGCTGCTACGGTCAGCGGCCGGGGCCTGCACGGACACCTCAGCCCTCCTGGGGCGCGAGCAGTTGCGCCGTGAGTGCGGGCGTGAGCGCAGCCACGTCCTCGCGCTGCTTGAACAGGATGCCCGCCGTGTCCTGCACCACCTCCGGGTCCACCTGCAAGGTGTCGAGCGCGACCAGGGCCTTGGCCCATTCCACACTTTCGGCCACGCCGGGCGCGCGCTGGAAGGCGTTGGCAAAGGGCTGGCTGCGCAGGCGGGCCACAAAGTCGGCCACCTGGGCCGACAGGGCCTCGGCCGCGCCCGGCACCTGGGCGCGCACGATGGCCAGCTCGCGCTCGCGCTCGGGGTAGTCGAGCCAGTGGTACAGGCAGCGGCGCTTGACGGCGTCGTGCAGGTCGCGCGTGCGGTTGCTGGTCAGCAGCGTGACCGGCGGGTGCGTGGCGCGCACCGTGCCCAGCTCAGGAATCGACACCTGGTATTCGCCCAGGTATTCGAGCAAGAACGCTTCGAAGGGCTCGTCGGCGCGGTCCACCTCGTCGATCAGCAGCACCGCGCCGGGTGGCGGGGCCTGCAGCGCCTCCAGCAGCGGGCGGCGCACCAGGTAGCGGGCCTGGTACAGCTCGCGCTCCAGCGCGCTGGCGTCGGCCCCGCCCTGCCCTTCGGCCAGGCGCAGGTGCAGCAGCTGGGCGGCGTAATTCCATTCGTAAAGGGCTTCGCGCAGCTCCAGCCCGTCGTAGCACTGCAGGCGGATCAGCGGGCGGCCCAGCACCTGCGCGAGCGCCTGGGCCAGCGCCGTCTTGCCCACGCCGGGCTCGCCTTCGAGCAGCAGCGGGCGCTGCAGCCGCAGCGCGAGGAACACGGCCGTGGCCAGCCGCCGGTCGGCAAAGTAGCCCACACGCTCCAGCGCCGTGATGAGCGCGTCCACACTCGCCGGGGTGCCGTCGCCGGGGGACAGGGAAGGAGGCTGGGTGGTGCTCATTGCTATTATTTTGATAGCTGTTCGTGCTTGATTATGAAGCACGAGCAGCCATTTTGATGCCCAACCCGGTGCAGCGTCTGCGCACCGGGACGGGCGCAGGCGTCAGCCCTGCAGCAGCGCGGCCACAGCGCGCTGGGTTTGCACGCTGATGACCTGCGCGCGGTAGGCGGCGCTGGCGTGCAGGTCGCCATTGAGCTCGCTGGCGTCGATGCGCACGGCCGCGGCCGACGCAGGCGTGAAGTTGGCCGTCAGCGCCGCTTCGAGCCCCGCATGGCGGAACACGCAGCTGGCCGCGCCCGTGATGGCCACGCGCACGCCCGCCGCCGTCTGCGCCACGAACACGCCCACCAGCGCAAAGCGCGAGGCCGGCTGGCGGAACTTCATGTAGATGGAGCGCTGCGGAATCGGGAAGCGGATGGCCGTGATCAGCTCGCCTTCTTCCAGGGCCGTGGTGTACATGCCCACAAAGAAGTCGTCGGCCGCGATCTCGCGCCGGTGGGTGATGACGGTGGCCCCAAGCCCGAGCACCGCACTGGGGTAGCAGGCGGCCGGGTCGTTGTTGGCCACCGAGCCGCCCAGCGTGCCGCGGGCGCGCACCTGGCGGTCGCCAATGTGCGCGGCCAGGCCCGCAAGGCCCGGGATGGCCTCGCGCACCACGGGGCTCTGCGCCACATCCATGTGGCGCGTCATCGCGCCGATGACGATGGCGTTGCCCTCGCGGCGGATGCCCGCCAGCTCGGCCACGCCGTTCAGATCGACCAGTTGCCCAGGGTTGGACAGGCGCAGCCGCATGGACGGCAGCAGGCTCTGCCCGCCCGCAATCGGCTTGCCACCGGCGGCGGCCAGCTGCGCGGCCGCTGCGGTGGAGGTGGGGGCTTCGTAAGTGAATGTGTACATGGTCCGGTCCTCCTGTCAGGCCTTGGCGCTTTGGATGGCGTCCCACACGCGCTGGGGCGATGCGGGCATGTCCAGGTCCTTCACGCCCAGCGGGGCCAGTGCGTCGAGCACGGCGTTGATGACTGCGGGCGGTGAGCCGATGGCCCCGGCCTCGCCGCAGCCCTTGGTGCCCAGCGGGTTGTGCGTGCAGGGCGTGCACACATGGCCAAGGCGGAACTCCGGAAAGTCGTCGGCCCGCGGCATGGCGTAGTCCATGAAGCTGCCGGTGAGCAGCTGGCCGGTCTCGCGGTCGTACACGCAGTTTTCCAGCAGCGCCTGGCCAATACCCTGGGCCAGCCCGCCGTGCACCTGGCCCTCGACGATCATCGGGTTGATGATGGTGCCGAAGTCGTCCACTGCGGTGAAGCGGTCCACGCGCACCACGCCCGTGGCCGGGTCCACCTCCACCTCGCAGATGTAGGTGCCCGCGGGGAAGGTGAAGTTGGTCGGGTCGTAGAACGCGGTTTCGTTGAGCCCGGGCTCCAGCTTGTCGAGCGGGTAGTTGTGCGGCACGTAGGCCGTGAGCGCGACCTGCGCGAACGGGATCTTCTTGTCGGTGCCGCGCACGGTGAACTCGCCGCCCGCAAAGTCGATGTCGGCGTCGCTGGCTTCGAGCAGGTGGGCCGCGATCTTCTTGGCCTTGGCCTCGATCTTGTCGAGCGCCTTCATGATGGCCGCGCCGCCCACGCTGATGGAACGCGAACCGTAGGTGCCCATGCCAAAGGGCACGCGGCCCGTGTCGCCGTGCACCACGTCCACGTTCTCGACCGGAATGCCCAGCCGCGCCGCCACCACCTGGGCAAACGTGGTTTCGTGCCCCTGGCCGTGGCTGTGCGAGCCGGTGAACACCGTCACGCTGCCGGTGGGATGTACGCGCACTTCGCCGCACTCAAACAGCCCCGCACGCGCACCCAGCGCCCCGGCAATATTCGACGGCGCGATGCCACAGGCCTCGATGTAGCTGCTGTAGCCGATGCCGCGCTTGAGGCCCTTGGCCTCGCTCGCGGCCTTGCGTGCGGCATAGCCCGCCACGTCGGCCAGCTGCTGCGCCTGCGTCATGCACGCGTGGTAGTCGCCAATGTCGTACTGCAGCGCCACCGGCGTCTGGTACGGAAAGCTGGTGATGAAGTTGCGCTTGCGGATCTCGTCCTGCGACAGCCCCATCTCCCAGCCGCAGCGCGTGACCAGGCGTTCGAGCAGGTAAGTGGCCTCGGGGCGGCCCGCACCGCGGTAGGCGTCCACCGGCGCGGTGTTGGTGAACCAGGCGTCCACCTCCACATAGACCTGCGGCGTGGTGTACTGGCCCGCGAGCAGGGTGGCGTACAGGATGGTGGGCACAGCGCTGGCAAAGGTGCTCAGGTACGCGCCCAGGTTGGCGTCGGTGTGCACGCGCATGGCCAGGAACTTACCGTCCTTGTCCATGGCCATTTCGGCATGGCTCACGTGGTCGCGGCCGTGCGCGTCGCTCACAAACGACTCGCTGCGGTCGGCCACCCACTTGATGTTGCGGTTGAGCTTTTTGGCGGC
Source organism: Acidovorax lacteus (assembly GCF_039540375.1). Classification (NCBI taxonomy): domain Bacteria; kingdom Pseudomonadati; phylum Pseudomonadota; class Betaproteobacteria; order Burkholderiales; family Comamonadaceae; genus Acidovorax; species Acidovorax lacteus. The sequence goes on along the minus strand of NZ_BAABEX010000008.1, from coordinate 84,108 downwards.
CCAGGTCAGGCACACGTCTTCTGCGTACAGATAAATCTTGGAGCCGAATCCGCCGCCCACGTCGGGCGCGATCACGCGCACCTTGTGCTCGGGCAGGCCCATCACAAAGGCCGTCATCAACAGCCGCTCGACGTGCGGGTTCTGGTTGCTCACGTACAGCGTGTACTCGTCGTTCGCACGGCTGTAGCTGCCAATGGCCGCACGCGGCTCCATGGCGTTGGGGATCAGGCGGTTGTTGACCAGATCGAGCCGGGTCACATGCGCTGCGTTGGCAAAGGCCGCGTCCACCGCGCCCTTGTCACCAATGGCCCATTTGAAGCAATGGTTGTCGGGCGCAATGTCGTGCACCACCGCCCCGGGCACGGCACCTGCCGCCGCATCGCCCACGGCCACCACGGCAGGCAGCACGTCGTAGTCCACCTCCACCAGTTCGGCCGCGTCGCGGGCCTGCTGCTGGGTGTGCGCCACCACCATGGCCACATGGTCGCCCACATAGCGCACCTTGCCCTGGGCCAGGATGGGGTGTGGCGGCTCCTTCATGGGCTCGCCATTGGTGCTGGTGATGAGCCAGCCACACGGCAGGCCGTTGATGTTGTCGGCCGCCACATCGGCGCCGGTAAACACGCCCAGCACCCCGGGCGCGGCCTTGGCGGCGTCCACGTTGATGCGGGTGATGGCAGCGTGGGCGTGCGGCGAACGCACGAACACCGCATGGCATTGCGCGGCCAGCACCACGTCGTCGGTGTACTGGCCCGCGCCGGTGAGGAAACGGTAGTCTTCCTTGCGCTTGAGCGCCTCGCCGATGTGCGGCAGCTTGGAAAAGTCGGATGCACCCATGGTCGTTCTCCTCTTTTCAGGTCAAGCCGATGCCATGGCCTTCTGGCCCTGTTGCACGGCGCGCACGATGTTCTGGTAGCCCGTGCAACGGCAGATGTTGCCTTCGAGCAGTTCGCGGATCTCGCCCTCGCTGGCGTTGGGATGCTGCTTGCACAGGTCCACCGCGCTCATCACCATGCCGGGTGTGCAGAAGCCGCACTGCAGGCCGTGGCAGTCCTTGAACGCCGCCTGCATGGGGTGCATGGTGCCGTCAGGCGCCGCCATGCCTTCAATGGTGGTCACTTCGGCCCCCTGGGCCTGCACGGCCAGCATCGCGCACGACTTCACCGCGCGGCCATTGACGTGCACGGTGCACGCCCCGCATTGGCTGGTGTCGCAGCCCACATGGGTGCCGGTGAGTTGCAGGTGCTCACGCAGAGCGTGCACCAGCAGGGTGTTGGGGGGTACGTCGAGGCTGGCCGCGCGGCCATTGACGGTGAACTGCACTTGCATCTCGCTGTCTCCTTCGGGGCGTGCTGCGCACGGGGATGGCTGGATTGGCATCCAGCATCTTGGGAGCCGACTGCGCCCACCCCCCTAGGGACAACCCTGAAAAGCGCCCGCAAGTGCGCGGATATTCTCAAAATGAAACATGTTGCAGCGCACATCTGTGCACCATGCAAGGCAACACCTTCCAGGCGCTGCAGCACAGCGCCGATTCGTCCGGGAGTCCCCGATGCTCGCGCCCATCGTGTCCGACGCTGCCGCCCACCGACAGGCTCTTATCGCCCGCGCACGGGAGTGCCTGCAGGCCGGAGCCGTGGCGGCGGTCCATGCGGGGATTGAGCCCTGGATCGTGCGCTCCTGGCAGCGCTGCCTGCAGGCCGGCATGCGGCCGCACCAGCGCGTGAGCTTTGCCCCCGTGAGCAGCGCACAGGCGCACGACGCCACCGAAGCCCACCATGCGCTCGTCACCGCCGCACGCCCGGTCATTGAGCAGCTCACGCGCGCCACCGCCGGCATGCGCTACTTCGCCATGCTGACCAACGCGTACGGCATCGTGGTCGATGTGCAAGGGCCTGTGGATCGGCACGACGCGCGTGCGCGCGCCATCGGGCGCGTGGGCGTGGACCTGAGCGAGGCGGCTGTCGGCACCACGGCCATCGGGGCGGCGCTGACGGAATTGCAGCCCGTGTGGCTGCACCGGGGCGAGCATTTTTGCGACGACAACGCAGCCTTCAGCTGCGCCGGGGCGCCACTGTTCGACCCCGCGGGCCGCTGCATGGGCATGCTGGACCTGACCGGTGTGGAGGTGCCCGAACGGCCCGAGCTGCGCCACCTGGTCGCCCGCTCGGCCCGCGCCATTGAGGATGCGCTTGTCTGCGGCCAGGCGCATGCCCTGCTGCTGCGCCTGAACTGGCCCGGCGGTGCCCTGGGCGGCGAAGGCGTGGGGCTGATGACCCTGGATGCAGAAGGCTTTGTGACCGGTGCCAACACCGCCGCCCGCCAAATGCTGCCCATGCCTTTGCGCCCCCCAGGCTCGGCGCTGCACGCCAGCGACCTGTTTGCCCTGCCCTGGACGCTGCTGATGGACGCTGCCCGCACGCAGCGCCCGGGCGTGATCGACCTGCCGCTGTGGTCGGGGCTGCGCTTGCAGGCGCAGGCGCACGTACAGACCGCGCAGCCTGCCCGGGCGTCCGCGCCCCTGCCAGCCGTTGGCACGTGGGGCGCTGCGCCGCTGCGTGAAACCGAAACGGAACTGATCCGCCGCGCCGTCCAAGACGCCCGGGGCAACGTGGCCGAGGCCGCCCGGGCGCTGGGCATCAGCCGTGCCACGGTGTACCGCAAGCTCGGCGGTGGCGCCCGCAAGCGCTGATACCCAGGACACGCTGCAGGCGCGTGCGCCTCAGTCGCCCGCGCGGGCGATCACCCAGGCGCTTTCATCCACCAGCAATGCCACGCGCCTGCGCGCGCGCAGGCCGCTGTGGGCGGGGGCAAAGCCGACCAGTTGCAAGCCCCCGGCCAGTTGCGCCACCACCTCGTCGCCCCAGTCGCCGCGGGCCACGCGCTGGGCCGTCCCTTGCAGGGCCGCGTCGGCGCAGGCAGCGCCTGAAGCGGCCAGCACACGCACGGCGGTGGCCTTGCACAGCGCCTGCACGGCCAGCCCGGGCTGCAGCGCCAACAGTTCTGCGCTTTCGCGCGTGATGCGCGACCAGATCCGGTCGCCCGGCGAGTTTCCTGCCAGGGGACTGAGCCGCAGGCCTACCCGCACCAGAGCGCCCGAGGCCTCCACCGTTTCGACGGTGCAGGGCAACTGGTTGCGCATGCTGGTGCGCAAGGCCAGACGCGCCAGCGTGCGCAACCCTGCCTGCGGCCCCTGCCACTGCGTCAACAGGGCCGACCGCGCGGTGTCCAGCGTCTGTGCGGCTTCCAGCAGCGAGCGGCCAGCATCGGTCAGGCGCGCACCGCCACCGCCGCTGCCGCCCACCACCCGGTCGAGCAAGGGCACCCCGGCCAGGTTGGTCAGGGTGTCCACCGCCTGCCAGGCGGCCTTGTAGCTCACGCCCGCATCGCGCGCGGCCTGCGAGATCGACCCACAGTCCGCAATGCGCCGCAAGATGGCAATGCGCTTGTCGGCCACGTCCAGGCCCAGCGCATCGCGCAGATGCAATCGTTCGTCCATGGCCCCATCATGCCCGGGGCCATGGCTATACTGGCGCTATTCCATTCAAGAATAGCGGGACATTGATCCACGCTTTGCACCCATGCCCTTGCGTCCGCGCCTGATCGCCTCTGCTCCGCCCCGCACCTCGGCGCTCCTGGGCGGCTCGCGGCGCGCGTGGCTGGCACTTGCCATGGCCACAGGCTTGGCGGTCGGCAGCGCGCAAGCGCAAACAACACCCACCGGGCCCGTTCTGGTGGCCGTGGCGGCCAATTTCACGGCCCCCATGCAGCAGATGGCCGCGGACTTCGAGCGCGAGACCGGCCACCGCGTGCAGCTGGCCTTCGGCGCCACCGGCAAGTTCTACGCCCAGATCACGCAGGGCGCGCCCTTCCACGTGCTGCTGTCGGCCGACGACACCACCCCGGCACGCCTCGCGCAAGAAGGCAAGGCGGTCGCGGACTCGCGTTTCGTGTACGCCGTGGGGCGGCTGGTGCTGTGGAGCCCGGAGCCTGGCGTGGTGGACGCCCAGGGGCAGGTGCTGCGCGACGGGACGCAGCGCCACCTGGCGATTGCGCAGCCGCGTGTGGCCCCCTACGGCGCAGCCGCGATGCAGGTGCTGGACGCGCTGGGCGTGCGCGCCCGGTGGGAGCCGCGTCTGGTCACCGGCGAAAGCATCGGCCAGGCCTACCAGTTCGTGGCCACCGGCAACGCGCCGCTGGGCTTCGTGGCGCTGTCGCAGGTGCAGCAGCAGGGCCGTATCGCCCGCGGCTCGGCCTGGGTGGTGCCCGAGTCGCTGCACGCCCCACTGCGCCAGGAGGCCGTGCTGCTCAAGCCCGGGCAAGGCCATGCCGGTGCGCGCGCGCTGCTGCAGTACCTGCGCACGCCCGCGGCCCAGGCGGTGATACGCGCCTTTGGCTACGGGGTCTGACGCACCCATGCTGACCTCGGCCGACTGGGCGGCGATCACGCTCACGCTGCAGCTGGCCACGGTCACCACCGTGCTGCTGCTGGTGCTGTGCACACCGCTGGCCTGGTGGCTGGCCCGCACCCGGTCTCGCTGGCGCGGGCCGGTGTCTGCGGTGGTGGCACTGCCCCTGGTGCTGCCCCCCACCGTGATTGGCTTTTATCTGCTCGTGGCTCTGGGCCCCAACGGTCCCTTGGGCCCGCTGCTGGGGCTTGTGGGCATTCCGGCCCTGCCCTTCACCTTTGCGGGCCTGGTGGTGGGCTCGCTGGTGTATTCGCTGCCCTTTGCGGTACAGCCGCTGCAGCACGCATTCGAGTCCATCGGCGAGCGCCCGCTCGAAGCCGCGGCCACGCTCGGAGCCGGGCCGCTCGACCGCTTCTTCACCGTGGCGCTGCCGCTGGCGCGGCCTGGATTCGTCACCGCGGGCATCCTAAGCTTTGCGCACACCATCGGCGAGTTTGGCGTCGTGCTGATGATTGGCGGCAACATCCCGGGCGTCACGCGCGTGATCTCGGTGCAGATCTACGACCACGTCGAGGCGCTCGACTACCAGCGCGCACATGTGCTGGCGGCGGGCATGCTGGTGTTTTCGTTCCTGGTGTTGCTGCTGCTGCAACGCGCACGGCGCGGACGGGGGGCGCTGGCATGACCGCACATGCGGAGCTTCTGCAGGCCCGGCTGCAACTGAATCGCCCTGATGGGTTTGCGCTCGACGTCAACCTGCAGTTGCCCGGGCGCGGCGTGAGCGTGCTGTTCGGGCCATCCGGTTGTGGCAAAACCAGCTGCCTGCGGGCCATCGCCGGGCTGCTGCGTACGCCGGGCGGCCGCGTGTCGCTGGGCGCGGACGTCTGGCAGGACGACGCGGCCCGGGCATGGGTGCCGCCACACCTGCGGCGGGTCGGGTACGTATTCCAGGAAGCCAGTCTGTTCGAGCACCTGAGCGTGGCCGGCAATCTGGACTACGCCCGCAAACGCGCACCAGCGGGCGCAGCCCAGGTGGCGCTGGCCGACGCCATCGCGCTGCTTGGTATCGAACGCCTGATGGAGCGCCGCCCCGCCACTTTGTCGGGCGGCGAACGCCAGCGCGTGGCGATCGCGCGCGCCCTGGCCGCGCAGCCCCGCCTGCTGCTGCTGGACGAACCCCTGGCCGCGCTGGACGCGGCGCGCAAGGCCGAGCTGCTGCCCTACCTGGAGGGCCTGGTGCAGCGCCTCGACCTGCCAGTGGTGTACGTGAGCCACTCCATCGAAGAGGTGGCCCGGCTTGCGCAACACCTGGTGCTGATGGACGCGGGCCGCGTGCGCGCCAGCGGCCCGGCCGCCGAGGTGATGGCCGCCACCGACGGACCGCTGGCCGAGGCCGATCTGGCGGGCGCTTTGGTGGACGGCACGGTGGTAGGCCACGATCCGCACGACGGTATCACCGAAGTGGCGTTTGCCGGAGGGCGGCTGCTGATCACGCCCGCCCACACCCCGGCGGTAGGCACCCGTGTGCGGCTGCGCATTCCTGCGCGCGACGTGAGCCTGTCGCTCACGGCGCCCAGCCACAGCAGCATCCTGAACGTGGTGCCTGTCACCGTCACGGCCCTGGCGCCCGCAGGCCCGGGGCAGACCACCGTGGCGCTGGAGGCCTCTGGCGTGCGACTGCTCGCACGCGTCACGCAGCGCTCTGTCCGTGCGCTGGGGCTGGCCCCAGGCCTTGCGGTGTTTGCGCAGGTCAAGGGCGTGGCCATCGCCCGCTGAGGGCGCGGCGCACCGCCCCCGGCTTCAGCGCTGCGCGTTGGGGAAGAACAGTTGCTCGCCGCCGATCTTGTAGTCGGCAATCACCTTCTGCCCAGCGGGCGAGACCACCCAGTCCACAAACTTCTGCGCATCCTGCGCCTTGACATGCGGGTGCTTGGCCGGGTTCACCACCATCACGCCGTACTGGTTGAACAGGCGCTTGTCCCCCTCCACCAGCACGGCCAGATCGGCCCGATTCTTGAAGTTGAGCCAGGTGCCGCGGTCGGCCAGCACATAGGCACCGCTGGAGGCCGCAATGTTGAGCGCAGGCCCCATGCCGCAACCGCACTCGCGGTAGCCGCTGCCTTTGGCGTTGTCCAGGTTGGCCTGCTTCCAGTAGCGCAGCTCGGCCGCATGGGTGCCGCTCTTGTCGCCGCGCGAGATGAACGGGGCATTGCCCGCAGCCAGCTTTTGCAGCGCCTGCACGATGTCTTTGCCGCGCGCGCCTGCGGGGTCGGCCTTGGGGCCGATCAGGATGAAGTCGTTGTACATCACCGCAAAGCGCTGCACGCCAAAGCCGTCGGCCACAAATTTTTCCTCGGCCGCCTGGTCGTGCACAAACAGCACGTCGGCGTCGCCACGCCGCGCCATGTCAAGCGCCTGCCCGGTGCCCAGGGCCACCACCTTCACATCCAGGCCCGATGCCTGCTTGAACGCGGGCAGCAGGTGCGCAAACAGGCCCGACTGCTCGGTGGAGGTGGTCGAGGCCATGGTGATGGACTGCGCAGCGGCCTTGCCCATCGCCAGCGCGCCCGACAGGGCCACGGCGCAAACGGCCACTCGGTGCAGCGCCCAACGGCGGGAAGTCGTCATGAGAGTTCTCCTTTGAGAAAGAGCTGGGCCGCCTCGGGCAGCGGCCCCTGAAAAAAGTCGTGCACCGGGCGGTCGGCCAGCACGCGGCCGCGTTCGAGGTACAGCACCCGGCTGGCCAGGCGCTTGACCTGACCGAGGTTGTGGCTGGCAAACACCATGGTCATGGGCTGCTGTGGTCCTGCCTGCCCGTGGCCCTGCGCAAAGTCGGCCATCAGGGCTTCGACCTCGCGCTTGGCGTGCGGGTCCAGGCTGGCCGTGGGCTCGTCGAGCAGCAGCACATCGGGCCGCAGCGCCCAGGCGCGCGCCAGCGCCAGCCGCTGCTGCTGGCCACCCGACAAGGTGCGCGCATTGCGATGGGCGACGGACTGCAATTCCACCCGATGCAGCGCCGCCAGCGCCGTCTGCCGCGCCTGTTGCCACCGCATGCCGCGCAGCCACAGCCCCAGGGCCACGTTGTGCTGGGCCGAGGCCCGCAGCAGGTAGGGCCGCTGAAACAGCATCGCCTCGCGCAAGCCCGTGTCGCGCACCACCTGCCCGGCCGTGGGCGGCAGCAGGCCATGCAGCACCCGCAGCAGCGAACTCTTGCCGCTGCCGTTGGCACCAATCAGCGCCACGCGCTCGCCGGCCTGGAGGGTAAGGTTCACACCGTCCAGCACCTGTACAGAGCCCAGGCGCAGGCCCACGTCGTGCAGGCGCACCCAGGGTGCGGCGGTCACGGCAGGCGCGCTCATGCCAGGGCCTCCGGCGCCAGCCCGCGGTCGCCCGCCCGGGCAGCCCATCGCCGCAGCAGGCCCACCAGCGCATGCAGCAAGAGCACCACGGACAGCAGCACCAGCCCCAACGCCAGCGCCAAGGGCAGGTCGCCCTTGCTGGTCTCCAGCGCAATCGCCGTGGTCATCACGCGCGTGAAGCCGTCGATGTTGCCGCCCACGATCATCACCGCACCCACCTCCGAAATCGCACGTCCGAAGGCCGTCACCAGCACCATGAGCAAGGCCAGGCGTTCGTCCCAGGCCAGCAGCAGGCTGCGCAGCAGGCCCCCGGCGCCCAGCGACTGCAATTGTTCGCCGTGGTCGCGCTCGGCGGCTTCGACCACCTGCCGGGTCAGGGCCGTGACCAGCGGCAGCACGAGCACCGCCTGCGCCAGCACCATGGCCTTGAAGCTGAACAGCCAGCCCAGGTGCCCCAGCGGCCCGCTGCGCGACAGCAGCAAATACACCACCAGCCCCACCACCACCGAGGGCACGGCCAGCGCGGTGTTCAGCACCAGCAGCACCGCGCCCCGCCCCCGAAAGCGGGCAACCCCCAGCCATGCGCCCAGCAGCAGGCCAAAGCCGCTGGCCAGCGCGCAGGCGGTGGCGCTCACGGCCAGCGAGCGCCCCACGATGGACAGCAGCACCGGGTCGGCAGAGAGGGTGAGCGCGAGCGCCGTCTGGACGCTTTCGGTGAAGGTGGACATCGGTGCGCTATCGTAGGCACCGTGCCAATCTCCAGCGATATGAACATCCGTGCATAGGGTCCAGCTCCACTACTCGATTGGCCGCGAAGCCACCGACGCCCGCACCGTGCTCAACCCGCTGCCCGCGCTGCTGCAGGCCGTGGCGCAGCAGGGCTCGATCTCGGGCGCGGCCCGCTCGCTCGGGCTGTCGTACCGCCATGTGTGGGGCGCACTCAAACGCTGGGAAGTGGAGCTGGGCAACGAGCTGCTGCACTGGGACAAAGGGCACGCCGCGCAACTGAGCGACTTTGGCCGCAAGCTGCTGTGGGCCGAACAGCAAGCGCAGGCACGGCTCGCACCGCAGATTGCGGCCCTGCAGGCCGACCTGGAACGCGCCTTGGCCCTGGCCTTCGACCCGCACACCCACGTGCTGCCGCTGTACGCCAGCCACGACGATGCGCTGCCCCTGCTGCGCAGCGTAGCGGCCAACGCCGAACGCCCGGCGCCCGTGCACCTGGACATCCGATTCACCGGCAGCGTGGACGCCATCCGGGCACTGAACGAAGGGCGCTGCACGGTCGCGGGCTTCCATCTGCCCGTGGCACCGCCGCCCACCTCGCTGCACGCGGTGGTGTACCGACCGCTGCTGCAGCCGGGCCAGCACAAGCTGATCGGCTTCACCACTCGGGCCCTGGGGCTGATCGTGCCCGCGGGCAACCCCCTGGCGCTGCACAGCCTGGACGATGTGGTGCGCCAGCGCGCGACGCTGTGCAACCGGCCCCTGGGCACCGGCACCCGCCTCATGCTGGACAGCCTGCTGCAATCCGCCGCGCTGCTGCCGCGGCATGTGCAGGGCTACGACCAGGTGGAGCCTTCGCACGACGCTGCCGCGCAGGCGGTGGCCAGCGCGCAGGCCGACGTGGCCCTGGGCATTGCCCCGGCGGCGCACCGCCGCGGGCTTGGCTTTGTACCGCTCGTGCAGGAGCGCTACTACCTGGTCTGCCTGCGCAGCCAGATCGACAGCCCCGGCATGCTGCGGCTGCGGCAGGTGATGTCCGAGCCCGCATGGCACGCACTGTGCCGCCAGCTCGAAGGTTACGCCCCCTCGGACAGCGGGCAAGTGCTCAGCCTTCACCGCGAGCTGCCCTGGTGGACGTTCCGGCGGCCCAAGCGCGCCACCACCGCTCAGTAGTAACCCTGATTACTCCTTTTTTGGTAGCAACAAACTCATACTGGACAAGCACAAACCACTTGTCACGCTACCGTCAGAAACAGCGTCTGTGGCTCCGTAGAATCGCCGCGTTCCTTACCACCAAAGCGCTCTCTGATCCTTGACCAGAGGACAGGAGCACCCCACAGCCTTACGACTTGGAGACACCATGCAGGCGTTACTGAAGTTTTCTCAGGGGGTGGATTGGATCAGCATACGGCTGGGCAAACTCAGCATGTGGCTGATTCTGATCACCACGGTCATCAGCGCGGCAAACGCCATCGTGCGCAAAGCGTTTGACATCAGTTCCAACGCGCTGCTGGAAGTCCAGTGGTACCTGTTTGCAGGCGTGTTTCTGCTGGGTGCGGGCTACTGCCTGCTGCAAAACGCCCATGTGCGCATCGACTTCGTCGCGTCGCGCCTGAGCGCCCGCGCCCGCAACTGGGTGGATGTGTTCGGCATTCTGCTGGTGCTGTTCCCGTTCTGCTGGATCGTGATGGACCTGGGCTGGCCGCTGTTCATGCGCGCCTGGGAGTCGGGCGAAATGTCGCAGAACGCAGGCGGCCTGGTCCGCTGGCCCGCCTACCTGATGATCCCGGTGGGCTTTGCGTTTTTGATGCTGCAGGGCGCTTCCGAGCTGATCAAGCGCATTGCCTTCCTGACCGGCCAGGGCCCCGACCCGCTGGCCCACGGTGACGACGATGAAGAGGCCAAACTGGCCGCAGAACTGGCCGCGCAACTGGAAGCCCAGTCGCGCCAGCCCGGCACTCCTGGAAAGGCCTGAGCCATGCTGACCACATTCCTCACCCAAAACTTTGTGCCGCTGCTGTTTGCCGGCCTTCTGGTGCTGCTGCTCACCGGCTTTCCGGTGGCGTTTGCGCTGGCCGCCGCCGGTCTGGGCTTTGGCTGGCTGGGCATTGAGCTGGGCCTGTTCCCGACGGTGATGTTCCAGGCGCTGCCCCTGCGGATCTTCGGGATCATGCAGAACGACACGCTGCTGGCGATTCCGTTCTTCACCTTCATGGGGATCATCCTGCAGAAGTCCGGCATGGCCGAAGACCTGCTGGAAACCGTGGGCCAGATCTTCGGCCCCCTGCGCGGTGGCGTGGCCATCGCCGTGATTCTGGTGGGCGCGCTGCTGGCCGCCACCACCGGCGTGGTGGCTGCAGCCGTGATCTCCATGGGCCTGATCTCGCTGCCCATCATGCTGCGCTACGGTTACAGCCGCGTGCTGGCCACGGGCACCATCACCGCGTCGGGCACGCTGGCGCAGGCCATCCCGCCCTCGCTGGTGCTGATCGTGCTGGCCGACCAGCTGGGCCGCTCGGTGGGCGACCTGTACGCCGGTGCCCTGGTTCCAGGCCTGATGCTCGTGGGCCTGTATGTGCTGTTCGTGGTGATCATCGCCATCGTGCTGCCCCACTGGGCCCCGGCCCTGCCGCCTGAGGCGCGCATCTACCGCGAATCCAACGGTGCGTCGGGCCACAAGTCGCTGCTGGTGCTGGTGGCTCTCTGCGCCGCTGTGGGCTATGTGTGGTCGCGTGTGCACGACCCGCTGATGACCCGCTGGCTCGACCGCTCTCTGCCGTCTGCGGGCGACGAAGTCGTGATCATGTCGATGACGATTGCCTCGCTGACCGCGCTGACGCTGTCGATCATCAACCGCGTCACGCGCATGGGCCTGCTGTCGCGTCTGGCCGAGCAGGTGACCTTTGTGCTCATGCCGCCGCTGATCCTGATCTTCCTGGTGCTGGGCACGATCTTCCTGGGCGTGGCCACGCCCACCGAAGGCGGTGCCATGGGTGCCATGGGCGCCCTGGTGCTGGCCATGATCAAGCGCCGCCTGAGCTGGGGCCTGATGCAGGAAGCCATGGACAACACGGCCAAGCTTGCCGCGTTCGTGCTGTTCATCCTGATCGGCTCCACCGTGTTCAGCTTCACCTTCAATGCGGCCGACGGCCACATCTGGGTGGAACACCTGTTCGACAAGATCCCGGGGGGTCAGCTGGGCTTCCTGCTGGTGGTGAACCTGCTGGTGTTCATCCTGGGCATGTTCATCGACTTCTTCGAGATCGCGTTCATCGTGGTGCCGCTGCTGGTGCCCGTGGCCGAGAAGATGGGCATCGACCTGGTGTGGTTCGGCGTGATCCTGGCCATGAACCTGCAGACCTCCTTCCTCACGCCGCCCTTCGGCTTTGCGCTGTTCTACCTGCGCAGCGTGGCACCGCGCAAGGACTACAAGGACCGCGTGACCGGCGCCACCATCCCGGCGGTGACGACCACGCAGATCTACAAGGGCTCGATTGCGTTCATCATCATTCAGATCTGCATGGTGGGTGTGATCATGGCCTTCCCGGGTCTGGTGATTGACAACCTGGAGAAGGTCGAAACCATCAGCGACACCGAGCTGATGCAAAAGCTCGAAAACATGGGCGGCGACCTGGCCCCGCCGCCGCTGGACCCGGTCGATCCGGCGGCAGCGTTGGAGGGCGCCCAGTCGACCACCGAGCCCACCACCACACCGGCCGACGATCCGCTCAAGGCCCTGCAAGAGTCGATGGCCAACGACAAGAAGAACTGAGAACCCGGGTTCTTCCTGCCACAAGCCCCGCCCTGTGCGGGGCTTTTTTATGCCGCAGGGCCTGTTCACCCGTTTGGGTAGATGCGTCGCAATCACAAGGCGCCCGGCGGCAAACGAAGCGGTTGTGCGGCCCCAGCGAGACTGGCAGCACCGCGGATGGCACCACGGATGGCGCTGGTTGCTTGCACCCCGAAGGGAAGGCCCTGGAAACGGCGCCACCCGTTGCGGTGGGCACGGCCAAGGCACCGGCCGTAGCGTCGTCATGCGCCCAGGTGGGCGCGGTTTTCATGGCCTTCGCACGGGCACCAACAGGCTGAACAAGCCCTGGCCCAACCCACCGCGTGCCCTGCGTACCGCCGGGTCAGCGGCGGCTACAGGGCCGCAACAGGCCCCAGAGGGGCGCCAGCCCGTGCGCCATGCGCCGCGCAGGCCAACGAGGCACCGGAGGCCCCATGGGCGATACGCTGCGGGCACGTGCACAGCACGAACGCGCCACGCACGTGTTGCCGCGCCGCACGAAGCCCCGCGCACCGTCGTTTGCTATCAATTGAGGAGCTGCTCGTGCTTGATTTGCAAGCACGAGCAGCACTTTTGAGGACCGATCTCGCAGGCGGTGTGCCCACGAAGCCGCCGGACCGAAGGCACCAGGCTTGACCGCACAGACTACCGCCGCGGCCCCACAGCCAGGAACCGTCTCGGGACAGCGCTGGCCACTCCCGGGTCACCGGGTGGAGCCCGCCCCACCCGCCACCCCAGGGCCGCCCGCAGTGGTGGCCGTGGCCTCGGCCTTCGCATGTGGTGTGGACCAGGATCGCCATGCCGCACGCCCCACGCGGTATGCCGCACCGGCCTGCCCCATCCCCGGAAGCCCTGAGCCCATTGGCCACCCGCACCCGACCGAGAGCGGCTGGCATGGGGCTGGCAACAGGCCCCAGAGCGGCGGCGGCGGGCCCGTGGTCCCTGGGCATAGCGCCCACCGACCCAGGGCCACAGGGCCACAGGGTGCGGGGCGCAGGGCGCGGCCCGCGCACAGGCAAAAAAAAGCCACGGGCAAGCCCGTGGCAGCGATGGCACTGCGCAGAGGGCCTGAGCCCTCCGTACACGCCCTCTTACAGCTTTTGCGACGACATGAAGATGTCGTAGCGGGCTTCCGCGAAGCGGAACCACAGCACCTGGTCGCGCTGGAAGGTCCGCATGTCGGCGTAGATCTTCTTCCACTCGGGGCTCTTGGCATCGTTCTCGGCGAACACTTCCATGGCGGCCTTGAACGAGGCGTCCATGATGGCTTGCGAGAAAGGCAGCACCTTGGTCTTGGCGGCCACCAGCTGCTTGAGCGCGATGGGGTTCAGCGCGTCGTACTTGGCCAGCATGTCTGCGTTGGCCAGGGCCGATGCCGCATCAATGATGGCCTTGTTCTCGGCCGACAGGCCTTCGTAGGCCTTGGTGTTGATGTAGAAGTCCACTTCGGGACCGCCTTCCCACCAGCCGGGGTAGTAGTAGAACGGAGCGACCTTGTTGAAGCCCAGCTTCTGGTCGTCGTACGGGCCCACCCACTCTGCGGCGTCCAGCGTGCCCTTTTCGAGCGACTGGTACACCTCACCGCCCGGGATGCTCTGGGGCACGGCACCCAGCTTTTGCATCACCTCACCCACCAGGCCGCCGCCCAGGCGCATCTTCAGGCCCTTGAAGTCGGCGGGCGTCTTGATTTCCTTGCGGTACCAGCCGCCCATCTGGGTGCCCGTGTTGCCACCGGCGAAGCTGATGACGTTGTAGCCGGCGTAGAACTCGTTCATGAGCTTGCGGCCATTGCCGTGCATCATCCAGGCGTTCATCTGGCGGGCGTTGAAGCCGAAGGGCACCGCAGAGCCCAGCGCGAAGGCGGGGTTCTTGCCATAGAAGTAGTAAGGCACGGTGTGGCACATCTCGACCGTGGCGTTCTGCACGCCGTCGAGCACGCCGAAGGGAGGCATCAGTTCGCCACCCGGGTGCACCGAGATCTCGAACTTGCCGCCCGACATGGCGCGAACGGCCTTGGCGAACACATCAGCACCGCCGTAGATGGTGTCCAGCGACTTCGGGAAGCTGGAAGCCAGGCGCCAGCGGATGGTGGCCTGTGCGTGCACAGCAGGCGCAATGCCCGAGGCCAGAACGCCGGCGATGCCAGCGCGCTTCATGAGGGAGCGACGATCCATGAGTGATCTCCTACGATGGGTTTTGTGAACTGCGGGACCGGGCCGATAAGCCCGTCACCGCGGCGACTTGCCTCAAGGATTCTAGGAAGATGGGGGGTGTCGCTTTTGGGGGTTTACCCCCGGAAAACGGCCTGCAGACACAGCGCTTCAGGGTTCTGCAAGGAATGCGGTGCCGCGCCTTGCCGCACGGCGCTGCGTCAGATCTTCTGGGCCGACATGAAGCTGTCGTACCGCGCCTCGGCGAAGCGGAACCACATGATCTGCTCGCGCTGGAACGTGCGCATGTCGGCATAGATGCGCTTCCATTCGGGGCTGCGCGCATCGTTGGCGGCAAACACTTCCATGGACGCCTTGAACGCTGCGTCCATCACCGACCCCGAGAACGCCAGCACCTTGGTCTTGGCCTGCACCAGTTGCTTGAGCGCAGCGGGGTTGTTGGAGTCGTAACGGGCCAGCATGTCGGCATGGGCCATGGAGGCCGCGCCTGCCAGGATGCCGCGCAGATCCTGGGGCAAGGCCAGGTAGGCTTTGCGCTGGATGAAGAAGCCCACTTCCGGCCCACCTTCCCACCAACCTGGGTAGTAGTAGTAGGGCGCGACTTTGTGAAAGCCGAGCTTCTGATCGTCGTAGGGACCAATCCATTCGGCAGCGTCCATCTGCCCGCGCTGCAGGGCCTGGTAGATCTCCCCCCCCGGCAGGCTGTTGGGCACGGCGCCCAGCTTGGCCATGACCTCGCCCACCAGCCCGCCGCCCACGCGGATGCGCAGGCCCTTGAGGTCGGACGGCTGGCGGATCTCCTTGAGGTACCAGCCGCCCATCTGTGTGCCGGTGTTGCCGCCCGCAAAGCTCACGATGTTGAAGCCTGCGTAAAACTCGTCCAGCAGCTTGCGGCCATTGCCGTGCAGCATCCAGGCGTTCATCTGGCGGGCGTTGAAGCCGAACGGAATCGCGGAGCCCAGGGCAAAGGCCGGGTGCTTGTCGTAGAAGTAGTACGGCACCGTGTGGCAGGCTTCGACGGTGCCGCCCTGCACCGCATCGACCACACCAAAAGCCGGTGCGACTTCGCCGCTGGCGTGTACCGAAATCTCGAAGCGCCCGTTGGACATGGTGCGCACATGGGCCGCAAACACCTCGGCGCCGCCGTAGATGGTGTCAGACGAGCGCGGAAAGCTCGACGCGAGGCGCCAGCGGATGACAGGCTGCGCCCAGACGGCCGGGGCGACCCCCGAAGCGAGCACGCCCAGGATGCCAGAACGTTTGACGACTGATCGGCGATCCACGCGCGTGCGGCTCCTGTGTGCGGGTTGCAGAAAACGGTCCTCCGCCTGCCGGAGACCCGCGCCGATTGTAGGGAGCCGCCTGCGCGCTGCGCATCGCGGCTTACCCGAAGGCGTTTGGGTTCAGCGCCTGCGCACTCAGGCCCGGGCAGCCTGCAGGAAGCGCTCGCGCATCGAGCGCTCAATGCCAGCCGCGTCCAGCCCCTGCATGGCGAGCAGCTTGGCCGGATCGCCATGCTCGATGAAGGCATCGGGCAGGCCCAGCTGCAGCACCGGCCGCACCACGCCCGCGGCATGCAGGGCCTCGGTCACGGCGCTGCCCGCGCCGCCCATCACGCAGCCCTCTTCCACCGTGACGAAGGCATCGTGGTCCTGCGCCAGGGCTTGCAACAGCTCCGTGTCGAGCGGCTTGGCCCAGCGCATGTTGGCCACGGTGGCGTCCAGCGCCTCGCCCGCCGCCATGGCGGGATACAACAGCGTGCCGAAGGCCAGGATGGCGATGCGCGGGCGGCCTGCTTGCGTGGGGCCTGCGGTGCGGCGCACTTCGCCTTTGCCGAACGGCAGTCCTTCGAGCCCGGGCAGCGGCTCCACGCCCACGCCGCTGCCGCGCGGGTAGCGCACCGCCACCGGGTGGTTTTGCGCAAACGCGGTGGACAGCAGCTGGCGGCATTCGCGCTCGTCGGCCGGGCAGGCCATGCTCATGTTCGGAATGCAGCGCACGTAGGCAATGTCGTAGGCACCCGCATGGGTCGCGCCGTCGGCCCCCACCAGGCCTGCACGGTCAAGCGCGAACACCACGGGCAGGTTCTGCAGCGCCACGTCGTGGATGAGCTGGTCGTACGCCCGCTGCAGGAAGGTGGAGTAGATCGCCACCACGGGCTTGACGCCCTCACAGGCCAGCCCGCCGGCAAAGGTCACGGCATGCTGCTCGGCAATGCCCACGTCGTAGTAGCGGTCGGGGAAGCGCCTTTCAAACTCGACCATGCCCGAGCCCTCGCGCATGGCGGGCGTGATGCCCACCAGGCGCTCGTCCTGCGCGGCCATGTCGCACAGCCACTGGCCAAACACCTGGGTGAAGGTGGGCTTGGGCGGCGTGGCCGGCTTGGTCAGGCCCACGCTGGGGTCGAACTTGCCCGGGCCGTGGTAGGCCACGGGGTCGGCCTCGGCCAGCTTGTAGCCCTGCCCCTTTTTGGTCACCACATGCAGGAACTGCGGGCCTTTGAGGCCCTTGATGTTCTCCAGCGTGGGGATCAGCGAATCCAGGTCGTGCCCGTCGATGGGGCCGATGTAGTTGAAGCCGAACTTCTCGAACAGCGTGGCCGGCACCACCATGCCCTTGGCCTGCTGCTCGAAGCGCTTGGCCAGCTCCAGCAGCGGCGGCACGGGCTTGAGCACGGTCTTGCCCACGTTCTTGGCGGCCGCGTAGAACTGGCCGCTCATGAGCTGTGCAAGGTAGCGGTTGAGCGCGCCCACCGGCGGGCTGATGCTCATGTCGTTGTCGTTGAGCACCACCAGCAGGTTGGCGTCGGCCACGCCCGCGTTGTTGAGCGCCTCGAAGGCCATGCCCGCGGTCATCGCGCCGTCGCCGATGATGGCCACGGCATGGCGGTCCTCGCCCTTGCGGCGGGCAGCCAGGGCCATGCCCAGCGCAGCCGAGATGCTGGTGGACGAATGCGCGGTGCCAAAGGTGTCGTAGGGACTCTCGGCCCGCTGCGGAAAGCCCGAGATGCCGCCCCACTGACGCAACGTGCCCATGCGGTCGCGCCGGCCGGTCAGGATCTTGTGCGGGTAGGTCTGGTGGCCCACGTCCCACACCAGGCGGTCGTGCGGAGTCTGGAACACGTAGTGCAGCGCAATGGTCAGCTCCACCGTGCCCAGGTTGGAGCTCAGGTGGCCGCCGGTGCGCGAGACGCTGTCGAGCACAAACGCGCGCAGCTCGGTGGCCAGCGCCTTGAGGTCGGTGCGCGAGAGCTGGCGCAGATCGGCCGGGTCGTTGATGGTCTGCAGCAGGGGGTAGGGCGTCGTCGACATTGCTATGTTTTTTGTAGCGACTCGTGCTTGATTTTCAAGCACGAGCCGGGTCAACCATCCAAAGGGGGTGCAGAGGGCCTGCCATGGGTGTGAACAAAGGGGCCTAGTGCGAACGTTGCACGACCAGATCGGCCAGCGCCCGCAAGGCGCGCGTGTCGGCCAACGCGGGCTGCGCCAGCGCGTCCAGGGCCTGCGCGTGCAGCTCCAGCGCATGGGCGCGCGCGCGGTCCAGGCCCATCAGCGAGACGTAGGTCGGCTTGTCGCAGGCCGCGTCTTTACCGGCCGTCTTGCCCAGCGTGGCGGAGTCGGCCGTCACGTCGAGGATGTCGTCCACCACCTGAAACGCCAGGCCGAGGGCCGCACCGTAGCGCGACAGCGCCTCGCGCGCGGCGGCCGGGGCCTGCGCACAGGCGGCGCCCATCATCACGCTGCCTTCGAGCAGCGCACCGGTCTTGAGGCGGTGCATCTGCCGCAGCTCGGTTTCGGTCAACGCGCGGCCTACGCTGGCCAGGTCAATCGCCTGCCCGCCCGCCATGCCGGCCGATCCGGCGGCGCGCGCGAGCAGGCGGCACAACTCGGCCTGCACCGTGGGCAGCACCGCCGGGCCTTCGGGCGTGAGCAGCTCGAACGCAAAGGCCTGCAACGCGTCGCCCGCCAGCAATGCCGGTGCTTCGCCAAACTGCACATGCACCGTGGGCTTGCCGCGGCGCAGCACGTCGTTGTCCATGCAGGGCAGGTCGTCGTGCACCAGCGAATAGGCGTGGATCAGCTCCACCGCGCAGGCGGCGCGCACCGCGGCCTCGCGGCACATGGCGGGGGCGGCGGCCACCACGGCCTCGCTGGCGGCGTACACCAGCAGCGGGCGCAGGCGCTTGCCGCCGTCGAGCACGGCGTAGCGCATGGCTTCGCCCAGACCGGCCGGCGCATCCACGCCCACCCATTGCGACAAGGCGTCTTCCGTGGCCTGCAGGTGCGCGCGGCTCCAGGCGGCAAAGTCGAAGGCGTCGGCCACCGCGGCGCTCATTCGGCGCTCCAGGGCTGTAGGGTGTCGCCGTCAAGCACCTTGATCTGGTCTTGCACCGCTTCGAGTTGCTGGCGGCAGTAGGCCAGCAGCACGGCACCGCGCTGATAACCGGCCAGCAGATCCTGCAGCGGCATCTGCCCGGATTCGATGCGTGCCACGAGCTGCTCAAGCTCCTGCAGCGCCGCTTCGTAGCTGGCGGGATCACTGGCAGGGGCGGCGGAGGAGGCCTTGGGCATGGGAGGGGCGCCGAAGCGCAGTGCAAAAGCGGCGATTTTAGGCGCAGGGCATGTGCCACGCCGTCGCCTGGGGGTTCCGCCCTGGGGCCGCCCCGACGGGGGCGTACCAGCCCCCTGCCCGAGGTCTTTCAGTGGCAAAAACCTGTGCTGGATCAAGGCTTTCAATAGACACAGGGGGGCTACGGGAATAACCCCACGGGCTACAATCCCATTCCCCGTCGAGCCGGCTTTCACGCCGGTTTATTCATTTCAACGTCGCCTTTGTGCGCACCCTCCCTGTGGGGAGTCTTTAGGTCAGGTCACCCATGTCTGATTTAAGTCTTCAACTGCAGCAGGCCGCAAGCCAACTACCAGTTTCCAGCTATTTTGACGAGGCGCTGTTCCAGCGCGAGTTGGAGACGATCTTTCAGCGCGGGCCCCGCTATGTGGGGCACCAGCTGGCCGTGCCCCACACGGGCGACTACTACGCACTGCCCCAGGAAGGGGAAGGCCGCGCCCTCGTGCGCAATGCCCAGGGCCAGGTCGAACTGGTCTCCAACGTCTGCCGCCACCGCCAGGCGGTGATGCTCAAGGGCCGCGGCTCGCTGCAAGGCCAAGGCAAGGGCCATGCCGGGGGCAACATCGTGTGCCCGCTGCACCGCTGGACGTACAGCCCCAGCGGCCAGTTGCTGGGTGCGCCGCACTTCGCGCACGACCCGTGCCTGAACCTGAACAACTACACGCTGCGCGAGTGGAACGGCCTGCTGTTTGAAGACAACGGCCGCGACATCGAAGCCGAGCTGGCCGGAATGGGCCCGCGCGCCGATCTGTCGTTCGAGGGTTATGCGCTCGACCGCGTAGAACTGCACGAGTGCAACTACAACTGGAAGACCTTCATCGAGGTTTACCTCGAGGACTACCACGTCGGCCCCTTCCACCCGGGGCTGGGCAACTTCGTCACCTGCGACGACCTGCGCTGGGAATTCCAGAAGCACTACTCGGTGCAGACCGTGGGCGTGGCCTCGACGTTCGGCAAGCCGGGTTCGGACATCTACAAAAAGTGGCACGACGTGCTGCTGAACTACCGCGAAGGCAAGATGCCCGAGCGCGGCGCGATCTGGCTGACCTACTACCCGCACATCATGGTGGAGTGGTATCCGCACGTGCTCACGGTGTCGACGCTGCACCCGGTCAGCCCCACCAAGACGCTGAACATGGTGGAGTTCTACTACCCTGAAGAAATCGCCGCCTTCGAGCGCGAATTCGTCGAAGCCCAGCAGGCCGCCTACATGGAGACCTGCATCGAGGACGACGAGATCGCCGAGCGCATGGATGCCGGCCGCAAGGCGCTGTTCGAGCGTGGCGACAACGAAGTGGGCCCCTACCAGAGCCCGATGGAAGACGGCATGCAGCACTTCCACGAGTGGTACCGCGAAGTCATGGGGTATACCGCCCGCTGATCCGCCGATCACCGGGCCGTGCGGCCCGGGTGCTCTCATTAGAATAGCTGCGCGGGCCGGTCCTTCGGCCCGCGCAGCTTTTTTATTGGCCACCCTACTCCACACACCGCCGCATGCAAGCCCTCTGGATGGTCCTGGCCGCATTCCTCTTTGCCAGCATGGGGGTGTGCGTCAAGATCGCGTCGGCGTACTTCAATGCGGCCGAACTCGTGTTCTACCGCGGGCTCATCGGCATGGCCATTTTGTGGGCCCTGTCGCGCTCGCAGCACATCACGCTGGCCACACGCTACCCGGGCATGCACGCGTGGCGCAGCCTGGTGGGCGTGGTGTCGCTCGGGGCCTGGTTTTATGCAATTGCGCACCTGCCGCTGGCCACCGCCATGACGCTCAACTACATGAGCAGCGTGTGGATTGCGGCTTTTTTGGTGGGCGGTGCGCTGCTGGCCTGGCGGCCCTCGGCTGCCGCGCCGCGGCCGGTGCTGCAGGGCCCGCTGGTGCTCACGGTGCTCACCGGCTTCGCGGGCGTGGTGCTGATGCTGCGCCCCAGCATCGAGCAGAACCAGATGTTCGCAGGCCTGATCGGGCTGATGTCGGGCCTGACGGCCGCGTTTGCCTACATGCAGGTCGTGGCGCTGTCGCGCATCGGCGAGCCCGAATCGCGCACGGTGTTCTACTTTGCCCTGGGCTCGGCCGTGGCCGGTGGTGGGGCCATGCTGTTCACTGGCGTATCGGCCTGGCCCGGCTGGGCCGCGCTGTGGCTGCTGCCCATTGGCGTGCTGGCTGCGGGCGGGCAGTTGTGCATGACACGCGCCTACGCCAGCGCCAAGACGCAGCGCGGCACCCTGGTGGTGGCCAACCTGCAGTATTCGGGCATCGTGTTTGCCGCGCTGTACAGCGTGCTGCTGTTTGGCGACCAGATTCCGCCCCTGGGCTGGCTGGGCATGGCACTCATCGTGGGCAGCGGTATCGTGGCCACCATCCTGCGCGCCCGCGCCGTGCCCGGCACCCCGGCCGAAGAACACTGACCTGGAAGGACACCCCATGACCGCCTCGTACCGCACGCTGATTTCGGTGGCCGAACTGCAGGCCCTGCAGGCCAGCGGCCGACCGCTGATGGTGTTCGACTGCAGCTTTGACCTGATGCAGCCCAGCGCTGGCGAGCAACAGTACCTGCAGGCACACCTTCCGGGCGCGGTGTACGCGCACCTGGATTTGCACCTGAGCGCCAAACACGGTGCGCCCGGTGCCGGTGGCACGCAGGTGGCAGCCGAGGCCGACCGGCCCGCATCGGGCGGCCGCCACCCGCTGCCCAGCCGCGAGCGCTTTGCCATGTGGCTGTCGAGCGTGGGCTTTGCCAACAACATGCAGGCCGTGGTGTACGACCGCAACGGCGCCAACTACTGCGGCCGCCTGTGGTGGATGCTGCAGTGGGCGGGCCATGCCGATGTGGCCGTGCTCGACGGTGGCCTGCAGGCCTGGCAGTCCACTGGTGGTGCCGTGGTCAGCGGCGTGGAAGCGGCGCATTTTCAAAGCCACTTCCGCCTGCAGCCGCCACTGCGCGAACTGCGCACTGCCAGCGACGTGCTGGCCCGGCTGGGCACGCCCGGCCAGGTGGTGGTGGACGCCCGGGCGGGCGCGCGCTACCGCGGCGAAGTCGAGCCCTTGGACCCGGTGGCCGGGCACATTCCGGGCGCGCTCAACCGCCCGTTTGCCGACAACCTGGGCAGCGACGGCCGCTTCAAGAGCCCGGCCGTGCTGCGCGCCGAGTTTGAAGGCCTGCTCGGCGGTCGCCCGGCGGCCAGCGTGGTGCACCAGTGCGGCAGCGGCGTGAGCGCCATTCCCAACCTGCTGGCCATGGAAGTCGCCGGTCTGGGCCCCACGGCCCTGTTTGCAGGCAGCTGGAGCGAGTGGTGCAGCGACCCCAGCCGCCCGGTGGAAAAGAGCGCACCCGCCTGAGGTGCCCGGACACAGTCCCTGAGCCACCGAACCATTGCCGCCCAGCACACCACGCGGCAGCAAGCGATTGCCACCTGGTCTGCAAGCCCACATCTGGCCGGCGTGGCCATACAACACCGCTGTGCACACGGCCGATGTGGCCAATGCGCAAAAAAGAGGGCTTTGTGGGTGCTATCAAAAAGATGAGCAGCTTGTGCGCCCTGGTGCCGGGGTGCGCAGCACGCATGGCACTGGGAAACGCGGGACGCTGACTGATCGGCGTGTAGGAAAAATTCCTACAAAAACGGCGGCCGGACCAGACACACTGCACAGCCAAACACCGACTTAATTTCCGATTGGCCCGGTTTCACAATCCATTTCAACGGATCGCGAACACGATGACACCGCCGGTGACATCCCCGATCCGAGTGGAAAGGAAGCCGCCATGACCAACGAACAACTGCTTGCCGAGATTCGCGAAGCCAACCTCACCTACCTGATGCTGGCCCAGAACCTGATCCGCCAGGACAAGGCCGAAGCGGTGTTCCGTCTGGGCATCAACGAAGAGGCTGCGGACATTCTCGCATCGCTGTCGGCCGCGCAGGTGCTCAAGATCGCATCGCGCAACACGCTGCTGTGCAGCTTCCGTGTGGACGACAACCTGGTCTGGAGCTTGCTGACCAACCACAGCGCCAGCAAGGTCGGCAACGAAGCCACGAACACCCTGCACGCCAACATTTTGATGGCCGGCCGCGTGTCCGAAGTGCTGTAAGTCTCGCCGATTGCCCTGCCCCCTGATCCCCGGAGAAGCCGCCATGTCCGCACCCGTCAAAAGCGTTCTGAACGAGTCCAAGCAGATCGAACGTGCTGCCCTGCTGATCCAGATGGGCGCGCGCATGCAGGTGCTCGAATCCGAAACCACGCTGTCGTACGAGCGCCTGATCCGCCTGTACAAGGAGATCGCGGGCAAGTCGCCCTCCAAGGGGCAGCTGCCGTTCTCGACCGACTGGTTCCTGACCTGGCAGGAAAACATCCACAGCTCGCTGTTCCTCAACATCTACGAGTACCTGTCCAAGGGCGTGAGCCTGGACTCGGTGGAACTGCTGACCAAGGCCTACCGCCTCTACAACGAGCAGGTGGCCACGGCCGAGATCGAGCCGCTGCTGTCCTTCACCCGCGCCTGGCGTCTGGTCAAGTTTGTCGATGCCAGCATGCTCACGCGCACCAAGTGCTCCAAGTGCGGCGGCCTGTTCGTGACCGAGCCCTACGAGAACGCCCGCCACTACACCTGCGGCCTGTGCAACCCGCCAGCCCGCGCAGGCAAGAGCAAGTCGGCCGGGGCGCTGATGCTGCACTGAGCGCCCCAAAACCAAGCCAAATCGGCTGCTCGTGCTTATTAATCAAGCACGAGCAGCTATTACTTTTATAGCAACCGGGTGACCGAAGGGGCACACCCTCAGCGGGCCAGCAGCAGCGTGCGCACGTTGTCGTCCAGCGGCAGGGCGTAGTCGCAGGCCGCGACCACGCTGTTGCCCGTGGGCACCACCATCTTGAGGCTGACGTACAGCATGGTGGCCGAGGCCGCATACGTGCCCACCACCACGGCCTGCGCCGCATGGCTGCGTGCCACCTCGCGCAGTTCGCGCGACAACAGCAGCTCGCCCTGGTCGCGCTGCATGGCCAGCGTCTCGCGCAGCTTGGGCTCCACCACGTTCAGGCCGCGCTGCACCAGGCGGCTGGCAATCTGCTCCGAAAACATGCGGCCCAGGCGCGACGACTCGTGCACCCGGTCCACACTCACCAGCGTGGCCACGATCAGCGGCTGCGCCGGATCGATGCGCACGGTTTGCAGCAACTGGTCGGCCGCGCGGTAATTGGCGTCCAGCAGATCGGTCTTGGCCAGAGACGCCAGCCCCTCGCCGTAGTAGTAGCTGGCGCAGCCAGTAAGCGGTACGACCACGGGCGCGGCGAGCACGGGCAGCAGCGTGCGCAGACATTGGCGGCGGGAGGCGTTCATGACGGGTTCACCACCTGCCAGGTCTTGAGCGGCACCGGCGGCGGGGCCGGCGGCGGCGGCGCGGGCGGGCGGTACAGCGTCGCGTCTTCGGGCTCGATGTAGTAGATGTCGGCCGTGCGGGCCAACAGGCGATCGCCGCTTTCCAGCGTGGCCGTCACCAGCACTTCGGTGCGCGTGGGGCCGCCTGCGGCCGGGCCGTCGGTGGCGTACAGCGCCGCGTCGCCCAGCACGCCCAGCGCGGCCACACCCAGGCCCATGGAGGTGTTGCTCTGCATATAGCGGTGCCAGTCGCGCGCCACGATGACCCCGGCGGCCAGCCGCGTGAGCGGCATGGGCGAGCGGTTGGACACGGGGGCCACATGCTCGACCACCTGCGTCTCGATCACAAGGGACACGTTGGTCGGCTGGTTGGACAACACCACGCCCCGGTCCAGCAGACGCGCCACGAGCAGGCGGCGCAGGCTCGTGTGAAAAGCCGAATCGCCACTGGCCGACACGTGGATCGGATGCTCGCCCGCAGGCCAGTCGCGGATCTTGTCGGCAATGCGCGTGGCCACGTCGTCGGCCAGCACGTTCCAGTGGTGCACGGCGCGCGCCTTCTTCTGGTCGCTGGCCGGGTAGTTGTCGGCGCGCGGCACGTCCAGGCTGCTGCAGCCGGTGGCCAGCAGCAGCGCAGCCAGTGCCGCAGCCCACAGGCGCGGCCGCAGGGGCCTGCCAGGCGCGGTCACCGGGGAAACAGAAAACAGGCATCGGGGCTGCAGCATGGTCCACATCCTATGCCAGGGCCCTCCCCCGGCATGCAGCGAACAGCGGTGGAAATAGCGGCCAATTTGCGCTCATGTGCGGGTGCGCCGCCGCACCCCGCCCCCACCGCCACAGAGCCGCGTCCGGCCTGCCCGAGGCAGGCCGCTGCCACGCGCCCCGCCACACTCAACCCGTGTTGCGCAGCCCTGCGGCGATGCCGTTGATGCTGATGTGGATACCGGTCTGCACCCGCTCGTCGCCCTGGCCCGCGCGCCAGCGGCGCACCAGCTCCACTTGCAGGTGGTGCAGCGGGTCGATGTACGGGAAGCGGTGCTTGATCGAGCGGGCCAGCGCCGTGTTGTGGGCCAGGCGCTGCTTGTCGCCCGTGATGCGCGTGAGCGCGTCGGCCGTGCGGTGCCATTCGGCTTCGATGGCGGTGAACACCTTCTTGCGCAGACGCGCGTCGGCCACCAGTTCGCTGTAGCGCGAGGCCAGGGCCAAATCGCTCTTGGCCAGCACCATGTCCATGTTCGACAGCAGCGTGCGGAAGAACGGCCACTGGCGGTACATCTTCTGCAGCAGCGCGAGCTGGGCCTTCGGGTCCTTGCCCTCGGCGTCCAGAAACGCCTGCACGGCCGAGCCGAAGCCGAACCAGCCGGGCAGCGTGAGGCGGCACTGGCCCCAGCTGAAGCCCCAGGGAATGGCGCGCAGGTCTTCGATGCGCTGGCTGGCCTTGCGCGAGGCCGGGCGCGAGCCGATGTTGAGCTCGGCAATCTCGCGGATCGGCGTGGAGTTGAAGAAGTAGTCGGTGAAGCCCGGGGTCTCGTACACCAGCGCGCGGTAGGCGGCCATGCTGGCCTGCGACAGGCGCGCGGCCGCATCGAGAAACACCTTGGTGGCCGGCTTGGTGGGCTGCAGCAGCGTGGCTTCGAGCGTGGCCGCCACCAGGGTTTCGAGGTTGCGGCGGCCGATTTCGGGGTTGGCGTACTTCGAGGCGATCACCTCGCCCTGCTCGGTCAGGCGGATCTGGCCGCGCACCGTGCCCGGCGGCTGCGCCAGGATGGCCTGGTAGCTGGGCCCGCCGCCACGGCCCACCGTGCCGCCGCGGCCGTGGAACATGCGCAGCTGGATGCCGTGGCTGGTGGCCAGCTCGTCGAACAGCTCGACCAGCGCAATCTCGGCGCGGTACAGCTCCCAGTTGCTGGTGAAGATGCCGCCGTCCTTGTTGCTGTCGGAGTAGCCGAGCATGATGTCCTGCTCGGCCCCGCTGCGCTGGACCAGCGCGGCAATGCCGGGCAGGCCGTAGAAGGCGCGCATGATGGGCGCGGCGTTGCGCAGGTCTTCGATGGTTTCGAACAGCGGGACCACGATCAGGTCGTTGCGCGCGCCGGGCTCGGCATCGAGCGTGCCGCGCATCAGGCCCACTTCCTTTTGCAGCAGCAGCACTTCGAG
The DNA here is from genome assembly GCF_039540375.1 of Acidovorax lacteus. Taxonomy (NCBI): domain Bacteria; kingdom Pseudomonadati; phylum Pseudomonadota; class Betaproteobacteria; order Burkholderiales; family Comamonadaceae; genus Acidovorax; species Acidovorax lacteus. The sequence goes on along the minus strand of NZ_BAABEX010000008.1, from coordinate 57,495 downwards.
CAGGTCGCTCACGGTTTCGGTGTGGCTGATGATGTAGTGGCGGATGGCCTCGGCCCCGAAGCGCTCGCGCAGGCGGCGTGCGGCTTCGAAGATGGCAATCTCGCCTTGCGTATGGGCCGAATACTCGGCCCCCACCACGCGCAGCGGCCGTGCGTCATTCAGCAGGCGCAGCAGCAGCGCGCGCTTGGAATCCTCGTCCAGCGCGGCATACGCAGGCTCGATGCGCGCCGTGGCCAGCAGCTCGGCCACCACTTCCTCGTGCTTGTCGGAGCTTTGGCGCAAATCCACCGTGGCCAGGTGGAAGCCAAACACCTCCACTGCGCGAATCAGCGGATGCAGCCGCTCGGCTGCCAGCGCCTTGCCGTGGTGCGCGCAGAGCGAGGCCTCGATCACGCGCAGGTCGGCCAGAAACTCGGCCGCGCTGGTGTAGGGGTTCTGCGGGGCGACCGCGTGGCGCGCGGCCTCACCGCCGGTCAGTTCGCGCAGCGATGCCGCCAGGCGCGCGTAGATGCCGGTGAGCGCGCGGCGGTAGGGCTCGTCCTGCCGGTGCTCGCTGGTGTCGGGCGAGCGCAGGGCCAGGGCCTCCATCTCGGGCGTGACCTGCACCAGCCGCGCCGACAGCGACAGCTCGCCGCCCAGGTAGTGCACCTCGGTCAGGTAGTGGCGCAGGGCCACGTCGGCCTGGCGGCGCAGCGCGTATTCGAGCGTGTGCGCCGTCACGTTGGGGTTGCCGTCGCGGTCGCCGCCGATCCACTGGCCCATGCGCAGAAAACTCGCCACCGGGTACTGACCCAGCTCGTCTTCAAGGTCGGCGTAGATGCGCGGGATCTCGCGCAGGAACGTGGCCTCGTAATAACTGAGCGCGTTCTCGATCTCGTCGGCCACCGTCAGGCGCGAATAGCGCAGCAGGCGCGTTTGCCACAGCTGCGCCACACGGGCGCGCAGCCGGGCCTCATTGGCGGCCAGCTCGCGGGGCGTGAGCGCATCTTTGGCCACGGTGTAGAGCTGGGCGCGCTCGCGGATGTCGTCGCGCTCGGCCAGCAGGCGGGCAATGTCGCGCTCGGCGTCCAGAATGCTCTTGCGCTGCACCTCGGTGGGGTGTGCCGTGAGCACGGGCGCCACGTAGCTGCCGGCCAGCGTCTGGGCAATCGTCTTGGGCGCAATGCCCGCCCAGCGCAGGCGCGACAGGGCCACGGCGATGCTGCCTTCCTGCGTGTCGCCCGCGCGCTCGTGCACCGCGCGGCGGCGGATGTGGTGGCGGTCTTCGGCCAGATTGGCCAGGTGGCTGAAATAGGTGAAGGCGCGGATCACGCTCACCGTCTGGTCGGCCGTAAGCGACTTGAGCAGCTTCTTGAGCGCGCGGTCGGCTTCTTCGTCGGCATCGCGCCGAAAGGCCACGGAGAGCTTGCGCACCTGCTCGACGAGCTCGTAGGCGGCAACGCCTTCCTGCTCGCGGATGACGTCGCCCAGAATGCGGCCCAGCAGGCGGATGTCTTCGATGAGCGGCTGGTCCTTGTCGGATCGTTTCATGCGCGGTGTCTCCGGAGGGGAATCGGGGGCGCGGCGCCCGCGCCCCAGCCCCGGAGCGCGGGGGCACCGGCCATCAGTGCGGGCGCATGCTAGCATCGCCCGCCGCCCAATAATTACAAATAGGTTACGAACTTGAGCCCCGTTCTTTCCCCCATCGTCATCGCAACGCGCGAAAGCCGCCTGGCCCTGTGGCAGGCCGAACATGTGCAGGCGCTGCTGCGCGCGCGGGGCCATGTGGTGTCGCTGCTGGGCATGACCACGCTGGGCGACCAGATCCTGGACCGCAGCCTCTCCAAGGTGGGCGGCAAAGGCCTGTTCGTCAAAGAGCTGGAAGTGGCCCTGCTCGAAGGCCGGGCGCAGATCGCGGTGCATTCGCTCAAGGATGTGCCCATGGAATTGCCTGAGGGCTTTGCGCTGGCCTGCGTGATGGAGCGCGAAGACCCGCGCGACGCCTTTGTCTCGCCCGCATTCGCACGGCTCGAAGACCTGCCAGAGGGCGCGGTGGTGGGCACCTCCAGCCTGCGCCGGCAGGTGCTGCTCAAGGCCCTGCGGCCCGACCTGCGCATCGAGCCCCTGCGCGGCAACCTCGACACGCGCCTGCGCAAGCTCGACGAAGGCCAGTACCACGCCATCGTGCTCGCGGCTGCGGGCCTCAAGCGCCTGGGCCTGGCAGAGCGCATCCGCTGCGTGTTCGAGACCGACCAGATGCTGCCCGCTGCCGGCCAGGGCGCGCTGGGCATCGAGGTGCGCAGCGACCGCCGCGACCTGATCGATGCCCTGGCCCCGCTGGCCCACACCCCCACCTGGCTGACGGTGGCCGCCGAGCGCGCCGTGAGCCGCGCCATGGGCGGCAGCTGCTCCATGCCGCTGGCCGCGCACGGCGTACTCAACAGCGGCACGCTGCACCTGCGCGCGGCCTGGGGCGACCCCGAGGGCCGCGTGCCCCTGGTACGCGCCGAAGCCAGCGCGCCCGTGGCCGACCTGGCCGCGGCCGAAGCCTTGGGCCTGGCGATTGCCGAGCGCCTGCGCGCCGGTGGCGCGACCGGCCCGGCCCCCGTGGCCTGACCGCTCCATGGCCCAGCCCGCCCCGCGCGTGCTGGTCACCCGGCCCGCCCGGGAGGCCGCCCCCTGGGTGCAGGCCTTGCAGGCGCGTGGCCTTGCAGCCGAGGCCCTGCCGCTGATCGCGATTGGCCCCTGCACCGACCCAGCCGCCCGCGCGGCCGTGGACGCAGCCCGACAAGGCTGGCCGCAGTACCGCGCACTGATGTTTGTGAGCGGCAATGCGGTGGCCGAGTTCTTTGGATCAAATCCGGCGCTCGTGCTTGAGAATCAAGCACGAGCAGCTATCAAAACAAGAGCATGGGCCCCAGGCCCCGGCACAGCGGCTGCGCTGCGCCAGGCGGGTGTGGCGGCTGCGTGCATCGACAGCCCGGCCGCCGATGCCGCGCAGTTCGACTCTGAAGCGCTGTGGGCCGTGGTGGCCCCGCAGGTGCAGCCGGGCGACCGGGTGCTGATCGTGCGCGGGCGCAGCCCGGGCGGCGACGCGCTGCAGGGCACGGGCCGCGAATGGCTGGCCGCGCAGGTGGCCGCGCGCGGCGGCGCGGTCGAAACGCTGGCCGTGTACGAACGCGGCCCTGCGCCGCTCGACGCCGCCGCGCTGGCCCGCGCACAAGCCGCCACGCACGACGGCAGCTGGTGGTTGCTCAGCAGCTCTGAAGCGCTCGGCTATCTGGCCGCCGCGCTGCCCGACACCGACTGGCGGGCCGCCCGCGCCATGGCCACGCACCCGCGCATTGCGGCATCGGCGCAACGCCTGGGTTTTGGCTGCGTGCGCGAATCCCGTCCGGCGCTGGACGATGTGGTGGCCTCGATAGAATCCGCCGCATGAGCGCTCTGCCCCCTTCCGCCCCGATCGACCCTGCCGCAGCCTCACCAGCTCCGGCCCCGGAGGCAGTGGCGACCGCAGCGCCCACGGCCCCCTCGGCGCCCACCGCCGCGCCGACAGCCTCCACGCCCGTGCACCCGCTGACCTGGCTGGTCGCGGCGCTGGCCGTGGCGGGCCTGGCCAGCAGCGTGATGCTGTGGCAAAAGCTCAGCAACATCCAGGAGCAGCTCGCGCGCCAGTCGGCCGACTCGGGCGCGCTGGCCGTCGAGGCCCGCACCATGGCCCGCCAGGCCGAGGACCAGGTGCGCGACGCCACTGCCCGCCTGTCGGTGGCCGAAGCCCGGCTGGGCGAAGTGGCGCTGCAGCGCACCCAGCTCGAAGAGCTGATGCAAAGCCTCTCGCGCTCGCGCGACGAAAACCTGGTGGTGGACATCGAATCCGCGCTGCGCCTGGCGCAGCAGCAGGCCCAGCTCACCGGCAGCCTGGAGCCGCTGGTGGCCGCGCTCAAGACCGCCTCGCAACGCATCGAACGCGCCGCGCAGCCGCGGCTGGCGCCGGTGCAACGCGCCATTGCCCGCGACCTGGACCAGCTCTCGCGCGCCACCGTCACCGACACCGCGGGCCTGCTGGCGCGGCTGGACGACCTGGTGCGCCAGGTCGATGAGCTGCCCGTGGCCAACGCCGTGGCCCAGGCCGCGGCCACGCGCCGCCTGGCGGCCAGCAGCACACCCGCCAGCGCCGCGCCCAACGCACCCTGGTGGCAGGCCACGCTGCAACGCAGCTGGGACATCCTCCGCGAAGAAGCCCGCAGCCTGGTGCGCGTGAGCCGCATCGACCAGCCCGAGGCCATTCTGTTGAGCCCCGAGCAGACCTACTTCCTGCGCGAAAACCTCAAGCTCAAACTGCTGCATGCGCGCCTGGGCGTGCTCGCGCGGCAGTACGACTCGGCCCGCGCCGACCTGGCCGCCGCGTCGGCAGCGCTCAACAAATACTTCGACCCGTCCTCGCGCCGCACACAGACCGCCGCCACCGTGCTGCAGGCCGCGCAGGCCACCGTGCGCGCAGCCGAGCTGCCGCGCCTGGACGAAACCCTGGCTGCGCTGGCCACTGCCGCGGCAGGCCGCTGAGGACACCCCCGCATGCGCGCCGCACTGTGGTTTCTGGGCCTCTTTGGCATTGCCGTGGCCGTGGCCCTGTTCGCGGGCAACAACCAGGGCACGGTCACGCTCTACTGGCCGCCCTACCGGGTGGACCTGTCGCTCAACATGGTGCTGCTGCTGCTGGTGGCGGGCTTCACCACGGTGTACGCCGCGCTGCGTGCGCTGGCCGCGCTGCTGGAGCTGCCCCACCAGGCCCGGCGCTGGCGCGCCCAGCAAAAGGAACGCGCCATGCACACGGCGCTGCTGGATGCGCTCACGCACATGCTGGCCGGGCGCTTTCTGCGCTCGCGCAAGGCCGCGCTGGCCTCGCTTGCGCAGGAACACGCGCTGCAGGCGGCCGGTGAGGCCGTGCCGCACGCCCGTCAGCTGCGCGCCCTGGCCCACATGGTGGCGGCCGAGGGATCGCACGCCCTGCAAGACCGCGCCACACGCGACCAGCATCTGCACAGCGCGCTGAGCGAAGCCCCAGCCCGTGGCAACCAGCACGACCAAGGCCTGCGCGAAGGGGCGCAGCTGCGCGCCGCCCGTTGGACGCTGGACGACCGCGACGCCAACGCCGCGCTCGAATGGCTGGCCGCCCTGCCTGTGGGGGCCACGCGCCGTACGCTGGCCCTGCGCACCCGCCTGAAGGCCACGCGCCTGGCGCACCAGACGCAGGACGCGCTGGACACCGCCCGCCTGCTGGCCAAGCACCGCGCCTTTTCGCCTGCGGCGGCCCAGAGCATCGTGCGCGGGCTGGCCATCGAACTGATCCAGGGCGCACACGACCCGACGCAGTTGCAACAGGTGTGGCTGGGTCTCGACCCGGCCGAGCGCGCCATGCCCGAACTGGCCATCCACGCCGCGCAGCGCCTGGCCAGCCTGGGCGGAGAACCTGCCCAGGTACGCCATTGGCTGCTGCCACTGTGGGACCGCCTCACGCAGGCCAGCGATCCGCTGGGCGACCAGCACGCGCTGCGCCTGGTGCGCGCGCTGGAAGCCGGCCTGACGGACCTGGACGCCGCCTGGCTGTCGCGCATCGAGTCGGCCCACCAGGCCAACCCGCGAGATACGCGCCTGCAGTACCTGGCCGGCGTGGCCTGCTTGCGCCGCCAGCTCTGGGGCAAGGCGCAGCAGCTGCTGTCGCAGGCGGCGCAGCAGCTCGACGACAGCGGCCTGCGCGCCAGCGCTTGGCGCCATCTCGCCGAGCTGGCAGAGCAGCGCGGGGACGCCGATGCTGCGGCCGCGGCCTGGAAGAAGGCCGCCCTGAGCCGCTGAGCCCTGGCGCGCCCGCCCGGCGCGCGGTCTGGCACGCACCAAGGCGTCGGGGTGCAGCCCCCCTCGGTATGCCGCCGCAACGCCCTCAACGCGGGCTGCGCCGTCCATTCGCGCAGCGCGACCGCCGGTCGGAATAGCGCGCGTGTGGTCCAAGCATGTGGGAACTTTGAGCGACAAGCCTCTATCGATTCAGTTTTTTTGAATCAAGGCATCAATACGGCTGAAACCGCCTGCCAAGGCCGCTCCCTACACTGCAGCCATCCCAACGCCAGCGGCGCACCCGCGCTGCCAGGCCCTACGCCACCGACCATGCCGTCTCAACCCGCCACACCTCTGCATCCAGCGCCGCGCTACAGCGGCACTGCCATCGCCCTGCACTGGGTGCTGGGCCTCGCCCTGATCGGACTGATCGGCGTGGGCCTGTACATGACGGGCCTGCCGTTTTCGCCGCAGCGCCTGAAGCTCTACAACTGGCACAAGTGGGCGGGCATGACGGTGCTCGCGCTGTCGGTGCTGCGCCTGCTGTGGCGCCTGACGCACCGTCCGCCCGCATTGCCTGCCACGATTGCGCAGGCCATGCCCCGCTGGCAATCGGTGGCGCACCATGCCACGCACGTCGGTCTGTATCTGCTGTTTTTCACCGTGCCGCTGCTGGGCTGGGTGTACAGCTCTGCGGCTGGATTCCCCGTGGTGCTGTTCGGTGCCCTGCCGCTGCCCGATCTGGTGGCTGCCAACCCCGACCTGGCCGAAACGCTGAAGCCGCTGCACAAGTTCAGCGCCTACGCCATGGCGGCCCTGATCGTGCTGCACGTAGCCGGGGCCCTCAAGCACCAGTGGATCGACCGCGATGGCCTGCTGCAGCGCATGCTGCCCGGCCGCGGCTGAGCCATTCCTTTCCTTTTCGCTCCCGCCCTGCACATGACCCATTACCGCTTTACCACCCGCCTGGCCCTTGCGGCCGCCACCCTCGTCACCGCTACGGCCGCACTGGCGCAGCAAGCCCTGGTACCGGCACAGAGCGAACTGCAGTTCACGGCGCGCCAGATGGGCGTGCCGCTCGAGGGCCACTTCCGCAAGTTCGACGCGCAGGTGCAGTTTGACCCGGCCAAACTGGCCGACAGCAAGATCCGCTTCACGGTGGACACCGGCAGCGCCACGCTGGGATCGCGCGAAACCGACGCCGAACTGCCCAAGCCCACCTGGTTCAACGTGCCCAAATTCCCGCAGGCCACGTTTGAATCAACAGCCCTCAAAGCCCTGGGCGGCGGCAAGTTTGAAGTGGCTGGCAAGCTCAGCATCAAGGGCACCGTGCGCGACGTGGTCGTGCCGGTCACGCTGACCCAGAGCGGCGCCACCACCACGGCCACCGGCACGCTGCCACTCAAGCGCCTGGCCTTCCGCATCGGCGAGAACGAGTGGGCCGACACCTCGATGGTGGCCGACGACGTGCAGGTGCGCTTTAAGTTCGCACTGACGGGTGTGGGCAAGCTCTGACGCCGCCCCGCCGTACCGATTTCGATTGATTCCGTCCCCCTCACCAACCAAGGAGATCCTGTCCATGAAGAAGACCGCCCTCATGCTGGCCGCAGCCGCCGCAATGGCCACGGGCCTGGCCCACGCCCAGTCCGCCAACTACGCGATCGATCCGACGCACACGTTCGTGACCTTCGAGATCAGCCATTTCGGCACTTCGACCAACCGCGGCCGCTTCGACAAGAAGGAAGGTTCGGTGCAGTTCGACCGCGCGGGCAAGACTGGCAAGGTGGACATCACGATCGACACCACGTCGATCAACACCGGCACCCCGGCCTTTGACAAGCACCTGCAGAGCCCCGACCTGTTTGACGCCGCCAAGCACCCGACCATCCGCTTCGTGTCGGACAAGTTCGTGTTCAACGGCGACAAGGTCAGCGAAGTGACCGGCCAGCTCACGCTGCTGGGCAAGACCGGCCCCGTGACGCTGAAGTCGACACAGTTCAACTGCTACCAGAGCCCCATGCTCAAGCGCGAGGTCTGCGGTGGCGACTTCGAGACCGTGATCGACCGCACCCAGTGGGGCATGAACTACGGCATCAACTGGGGCGCGCCCAAGGACGTGCGCCTGGTTATCCAGGTCGAAGCCATCAAGCAGTAAACCTGCTGGCCGACACCGCCCACAGCCCGCCTCGCGCGGGCTTTTTCATGCGCGGCCTGGCCTGAAGGCCGCCTTCGGACACCCTGCACGGGCGCAGAGCCCCGCCAGCGCGGGCCCACACAACCCGGCCGGTAAAATCGCCCGCAACCGTCATTGCCCATCCGACGGCATCCCCGCAGGATGCCGTTCTTATTTCTGCTGCCCACCCATGAGCGACACCCCTGCCCAGCCCGGCCTCCAGAGCCTGTCCAAGTCGTTTGAACCCGCCGCCATCGAAGCGCACTGGGGCCCCGAGTGGGAGCGCCGCGGCTACGGCGTGGCCGGTGTGCGCGGCACGGGCCAGCCCGATGCGGCAGCGCCCTCGTTCAGCATCCAGCTGCCGCCGCCCAACGTCACGGGCACGCTGCACATGGGCCATGCGTTCAACCAGACCATCATGGACAGCTTCACGCGCTACCACCGCATGAAGGGGTTCAACACGCTGTGGGTGCCAGGCACCGACCACGCGGGCATCGCCACGCAGATCGTGGTGGAGCGCCAACTGCAGGAGCAGGGCATCAGCCGCCACGACATGGGCCCCACCCCGCCCGAGGCGCGCAAGAACTTCGTGGCCAAGGTCTGGGAATGGAAGGAAAAGAGCGGCAACACCATCACCACGCAGATGCGCCGCATGGGCGACAGCGTGGACTGGAGCCGCGAGTACTTCACCATGGACGACAAGCTCTCCAAGGTGGTGACCGAGACCTTCGTGCGCCTGTACCAGCAGGGCCTGATCTACCGCGGCAAGCGCCTCGTGAACTGGGACCCGAAGCTGCAGTCGGCGGTGTCGGACCTGGAAGTCGAGAACGAAGAAAAGGACGGCTCGCTCTGGCATATCGCCTACCCGCTATCGGACGGCTCGGGCCAGCTGGTGGTGGCCACCACCCGCCCCGAGACCATGCTGGGCGACGTGGCGGTGATGGTGCACCCTGACGACGAGCGCTACCGCCACCTGGTCGGCAAGACCGTGACACTGCCGCTGGTGGGCCGCGAGATCCCGGTGATTGCCGACGATTACGTGGACAAGGAATTCGGCACGGGCGTGGTCAAGGTCACGCCCGCGCACGACAACAACGACTACGCCGTGGGCCAGCGCCATGGGCTGCCCATGATCTGCGTGCTCACGCTGCAGGCCACCATCAACGACAACGCGCCCGAAAAATACCGCGGCCTGGACCGCTTTGTGGCGCGCAAGGCCATCGTGGCCGACCTCGAAGCCGCGGGTGCGCTGGTCGAGACCAAGAAGCACAAGCTCATGGTGCCGATCTGCACGCGCACCGGCCAGGTCATCGAGCCCATGCTCACCGACCAGTGGTTTGTGGCCATGAGCAAGGTGTCCGACCAGGACCCCACAGGCAAGAGCATTGCGCAAAAGGCCATCGAGGCCGTGAGCAGCGGCGCGGTGAAGTTCGTGCCCGAAAACTGGGTCAACACCTACAACCAGTGGATGCACAACATCCAGGACTGGTGTATTTCGCGCCAGCTCTGGTGGGGCCACCAGATCCCCGCCTGGTACGACGACGAAGGCAACGTGTACGTGGCCCGCAGCGAGGCGGAAGCCCAGGCGCAGGCGCCGGGCAAGGCACTGCGTCGCGACGAGGACGTGCTCGACACCTGGTATTCGTCGGCGCTGGTGCCCTTCAGCACCTTGGGCTGGCCCGAGCAGGGAGATGCACCGTCCGACGACTACCACCTCTACCTGCCCAGCAGCGTGCTGGTGACGGGCCACGACATCATCTTCTTCTGGGTCGCCCGGATGATCATGATGACCACGCACTTCACCGGCCGCGTGCCCTTCCACCATGTGTACATCCACGGCCTGGTGCTGGATGCGCAGGGCAAGAAAATGAGCAAGAGCGAAGGCAACGTGCTCGACCCGGTGGACCTGATCGACGGCATTGCGCTGGCGCCGCTGCTGGACAAGCGCACGCAGGGCCTGCGCCGCCCCGAGACCGCGCCCCAGGTGCGCAAGAACACTGAGAAGGAATTCCCCGAAGGCATCCCGGCCTACGGGGCCGATGCGCTGCGCTTCACCTTCGCGGCCATGGCCACGCTGGGCCGCACCATCAACTTTGACAGCAAGCGCTGCGAGGGCTACCGCAACTTCTGCAACAAGCTCTGGAACGCCTCGCGCTTCGTGCTGATGAACTGCGAAGGCCAGGACTGCGGCCTGAAGGACCACACCAAGGAGCAGTGCCAGCCCGGCGGCGAGTTTGCGGGCTACATGCACTTCAGCCAGGCCGACCGCTGGATCGCATCGCTGCTGCAGCAGGCCGAGGCCGATGTGGCCAAGGGCTTTGCGGAGTTCCGCCTCGACGTGGTGGCCAACACCCTCTACGACTTCGTCTGGAACGAGTTCTGCGACTGGTACCTCGAAATCGCCAAGGTGCAGATCCAGACGGGCAACGAGGCCCAGCAGCGCGCCACGCGCCGCACGCTGATCCGCACGCTCGAAGCCATCCTGCGCCTTGCGCACCCGGTCATCCCGTTCATCACCGAGTCGCTGTGGCAGGTGGTGGCACCCGTGGCCGGGCTGCCGGGCGCGTCGGTCAGCATCGCGCGCTACCCCGAGCCGCAGCCGCAGAAGATCGACCCCGAGGCGATTGCCTACGTGGGCCGCGTGAAGAAGCTGGTGGACGCCTGCCGCACGCTGCGCGGCGAAATGAACGTCTCGCCCGCCCAGCGCCTGCCGCTGTACACCGTGGGCGACGCTGGCTTTATGCGCGACGTGGGCCCGGTGCTGCAGGCGCTGGCCAAGCTCAGCGAGGTCAAGGTGTTCGACGACGAAGCCGCCTGGGCCGCTGCTGCCCAGGCCGCGCCCGTGGCTGTGGTGGGCGAGGCGCGCCTGTGCCTGCACATGGAGATCGACGTGGCGGCCGAGAAGGCGCGTCTGTCCAAGGAAGTGGCGCGCCTGGAAGGCGAGATTGCCAAGGCCAGCGGCAAGCTGTCGAACGAGGCCTTCGTGGCCAAGGCCCCACCGGCCGTGATTGCGCAAGAGCAGCAGCGCGTGGCGGACTTCACCGCCACCCTCGGCCGCTTGCGCGATCAGCTGGCACGGCTGGGCTGAAGCCCCGCCCCCCCTACCGCACGACCGCCCGCACCCAAGGAGCCCCATGAGCACAGCCAACCCCAGCATCCGCAAGGCCGTCTTCCCCGTTGCCGGGCTGGGCACGCGCTTTCTGCCCGCCACCAAAGCCTCGCCCAAGGAGATGCTGCCGGTGGTGGACAAGCCGCTGATCCAGTACGCCGTTGAAGAGGCCTACGAGGCCGGCATCCGCGACATGGTGTTCGTCACGGGCCGCAGCAAGCGCGCGATCGAAGACCATTTCGACACCGCCTACGAGCTGGAAAACGAGCTGGAAAACGCGGGCAAGCAGGAAATGCTGGCCCTGGTGCGCGGTATTGCACCCGACGACATGAACTGCCTGTTTGTGCGCCAGCCGCGCAGCCTGGGCCTGGGCCACGCCGTGCTGTGCGCCGAGCCGCTGGTGGGCCGCGAGCCGTTTGCCGTGCTGCTGGCCGACGACCTGATGGTGGGCGAGGCCGACGGCCCCGGCGTGATGGCGCAGATGACGGCGGCGTTTTCCAAGCAGGGCCGTTCGCTGCTGGCCGTGCAAGAGGTGCCGCAGGAGCACACCCGGCGCTACGGCATCGTCAGGGGCGAACCGGCGGGTGGCCCGCTGCTGCGTGTGGACCAGATCGTGGAAAAGCCCGCCCCCGAACAAGCGCCCTCGCGCATGGGCGTGGCGGGCCGCTATGTGCTCACCCCGCGCATCTTCGACGAGATCCGCAACCAGCCGCGCGGCGTGGGCGGCGAGATCCAGCTCACCGATGCGATCGCGCGCCTGATGGCGCACGAAGCCGTGTACGCCTTCCAGTACCAGGGCAAGCGCTACGACTGCGGCAGCAAAGAGGGTTTTCTGGAAGCCACGGTGGAGCTGGCGTTGCAGCACCCGCAGGTGGGAGAGAGCTTCCGCGCCTACCTCAAGGGCCTGGCGCTCTGAGACCGCACCGGCACCCCGTCGGGTGCCTGCGGCTGCGTGCCGCGCTCAGCGGCGGCGCAGCACGTGGATGAATTCTTCGCCCTGGGTCTTTTGGTCCACCAGCTCATTGCCGGTCTGCTTGGCAAAGGCCTGGAAGTCGCGCAGCGAACCCGGGTCGGTGGCCACCACCTTGAGCAGCTGGCCGCTGGCCATGTCGGCCAAAGCCTTCTTGGCCTTCAGAATGGGCAGCGGGCAGTTGAGTCCGCGGGTGTCGATTTCTTTGTGGGCGTCCATCGTGCTTCCTGGCAAGGCAGGGGCTCATTTTAAGGAAGGCTGCGGGAAGGCGGCGCGATCTTCTCGCCGGTGAAGAAATCAAAGAACTCCGGCGTGATGCCGCGCGTGCGCAGCCAGTCGGCCAGCGCATAGCCGGTGCCCGCAGGCCAGCAGCGCAGGCGCTCGGGCGCGATCAGGCGGTATTCGAGCAGTTCGGGCGACAGGCGCACCTCGCCCTCGGCCATGGCGTGATAAGCGATGATGACCTGGTTCATGCGCTGGAAGTCGTACACGCCCACCAGCGCAAGGGACTGCACGCGCAGCGAGGTCTCCTCGGCCACCTCGCGCGCAATGCCTTGCTCGGGTGTTTCGCCCGCCTCCATGAAGCCCGTGATCAGCCCGAAGGCCTTGCCCGGCCAGGCCGCGTTGCGGGCCAGCAGCACCTGGCCCTCGCGCTCGACAATGGCCGCGAGCACCGGCGTGGGGTTGTTCCAGTGCGTCCAGCCGCAGGCCGGGCAGCGCAGCCGTTCGCGCGCGCCGCCGTCTTCCTCCAGCGTGATCGGCGCAAGCGGCGCAGCGCAGTGGGTGCAGAAGCGGGTGTCGTAACGCATTTGCTTCACTTTTGATAGCTGCTCGTGCTTGATTGATAAGCACGAGCGGCCGATTGGACCCTCAATCCCTGCACGCGGCCATACTGCGTTGCAGGCCGGCCGTCAGGCGGGGAAAACGCCAGTGGAGAGATAGCGGTCGCCCCGGTCGCAGACGATGAACACCACGGTGGCGTTCTGCTCGCGCTGCGCCACCTGCTGCGCCACCCAGCAGGCCCCTGCCGCCGAGATACCGGCGAAGATGCCCTCCTCGCGCGCAAGGCGGCGGCACATGTCCTCGGCGTCGTCTTGCGTCACGTACACCAGTTCGTCCACCGTGCTGGCGTCGTAGATCTTGGGCAGGTATTCCTGCGGCCACTTGCGGATGCCCGGGATGCGCGAGCCCTCGCTGGGCTGGGCCCCAACGATGCGGATGGCCGGGTTCTTTTCTTTCAGAAACCGCGAGACGCCCGTGATCGTGCCCGTGGTGCCCATGGCGCTCACAAAATGCGTGATGCGCCCACCCGTCTGCTCCCAGATCTCGGGGCCGGTGGTTTCGTAGTGGATGCGCGGGTTGTCGCCGTTGGCGAACTGGTCGAGCACCTTGCCTTCGCCGCGCTTTTGCATGGCCTCGGCCAGATCGCGCGCATGCTCCATGCCGCCGCTTTTGGGCGTGAGCACGAGTTCTGCGCCGAAAGCCTTCATGGTCTGGGCGCGCTCGATCGACAGGTCTTCGGGCATCACGAGCACCATGCGGTAGCCCTTGATGGCCGCGGCCATGGCCAGTGCAATGCCCGTGTTGCCCGAGGTGGCCTCGATCAGCGTGTCGCCCGGCTTGATGTCACCGCGCTCTTCAGCCCGGCGGATCATCGACAGGGCTGGGCGGTCCTTTACCGAGCCGGCCGGGTTGTTGCCTTCGAGCTTGCCCAACACCACGTTGCCGCGCGTCGCGTTGTCCTGCGCGCCGATGCGCTGCAGGGCCACCAGCGGCGTGCGGCCCACTGCATCTTCAATGGTTGGATAGTTCATCCGCCTTACTGTGCCATAATTTCGGACTGCGCTCAGCGCACCGCCCGGGTGGTGAAATTGGTAGACGCAGGGGACTCAAAATCCCCCGCCGCAAGGCGTGCCGGTTCGATTCCGGCCCCGGGCACCACACACCAAGCCGCATGTTTGACCTGCTCAGACATGCGGCTTTTTTCATGCCCACTGCCGTCGCAACTCGCCGCACGGCCACGACAGCGGGCTGGATTCGGCGCGAACCCGCCGCCACGCAGCGGGCGTGCACGACCTTTGCCCCACGCTGACCGCCTCTGACCACCTTGGCGCGGCGGTGGGCTGGCGTTGACGGTCCGCCACGTGCAAGCACCGACCCGCAGAGCCGCCGGACCTGGGCCACTCCGTGCTGCCCCACCCTGCCCTGTCCCGTGCACAGCACTACCGCATGCATCGGCCGGAGGCGGCCCCACGCTGCCACGACACCGCCAAACCCACGGGGTGGAAGCTTTGGGCTTGCACAGACACCTGCGCGCACCCGAGCGGGCACAACGCACGGCGCATCGAGCCCCAACGCGCCAACGAGCGCCAAGGTACGTCCAGTGTTCGCCGGGGCGTCGCACGAAGAGCCACGCCGCCACAGCGCAGCGCGACGGTCGTGCGGCCTCAGCCATCCGCCGGCACCGGGCCGGCGCCTGGCGCTCGGCGCTCGGTCACTGCCGCCGGATCAGCGCCCTGCCCGCCGACGTCAGGGAGAGCGCGCCGTCGTGCAGGCGGCTGACAAAGCCGCGCTCCTCCAACCGGTGCGACCAGTGCGCACGCAAGGCATCGGTCACGGTGGCGCGCTCGCCCATCTCCAGTTGCTTGAGCACGGTGAGTTCGTCCACGGTGGGGTCGAACTGCGGGGCATGGTAGTGCGGGGTCAGCATGGCGCCTCCAGGGTCGGACTGCATCCACCCGCTGCGGCCTTGGCCTTTGCAAGCCGCCGCAACGGGGCCTGTGGCACAGGTTAGGCCGCTGCAGTCAAGCTGGCAAGAGGGCTTGCCGCCTCCCCCGCCGCCGCCATGGTCAGAAGCCACTGGGCAAAGGCGGACAGCACGGGCGACGGACCTTGCACCGGGCTCACCAGGTAGTAGGCACGTTCGGCGGGGCCCACGATCTCGCAGGCGGGCACCAGCTCGCCGCGCGCGAGTTCGGCCTCGATGAGCAGTGGCGGAATCAGCGCCACGCCCATGCCGTGCGCGGCCGCCACGGCGGCCATGGAAAACAGCTCATAGCGCGGCCCTTCGAGCGCGCGCGCGGCGTCCACGCCCGCCGCTTCAAACCACTGCCGCCAGGCATAGGGCCGCGTGCTCTGCTGCAGCAGCGGCAGGTGCGCCAGCGCCTCGGGCGCCAGCGGTCGCCCGCCCGGCAACCAGCGCGGGCTGCACACGGGCTGCACCACCTCGGGCAGGATCTGCTGGGCCTGCGTGCCCGGCCAGTTGGCCACCTGCTCGGGCGTTCCGGCGTACAGCGCGGCGTCGAAGCCGGCGTCGGCAAACAGAAACGGCCGGGTGCGCGTTTCGATGTGCACCACGATGTCGGGGTGCGCCTGCGCGAGCTGCGGCAGGCGCGGAATCAGCCAGCGCGTGGCGAACGTGGGCACGGCCGCCAGCGTGAGCGTGCCGCCCAGGCCCTGGTGCGCCATCACGTCCAGCGTGTCGCGCTCCAGCCCCTGCAGCCAGCGGCCCACCTGGCGTGCGTAGTGCGTACCGGCGGGCGTGAGCAGCACGCCGTGCCGCGTGCGGCGAAACAGCGGCACGCCCAGAAACTCTTCGAGCGCCGTGATCTGCCGCGACACGGCGCTTTGCGTGAGCGCCAGCTCCTGCGCGGCGCGGGTATAGCTCTCGTGCCGCGCAGCGGCTTCGAAACAGGCCAGGGCCTGGGTGGAGGGAAGCGAGCGTCTCATGCGTAGGAGGCATTCTTCAGGCGAATATTCCTCTGCATACTAGCGCCATCACGCCCTCTTGAAGTGCGTTGATTGCATAACTGGGTGCAAAGAACTCGTTTGCGCGCGCGGCAGGGCCCCGTTAGCATCCCACTGACCTTCCGCCACCGCTGCGCGCAGCGCAGGGGCCGGCGGGACGCCGTTTTCTTGCCCATCACAGCCCCGGGCGCGCCACTTCGCCGCCCGCCACACCGGAGACCCGCATGGCCCACGCCGCCTTCCAATGGGACGACCCCTTCCTGCTCGACCAGCAACTGAGCGACGACGAGCGCATGGTGCGCGATGCCGCCGCCGCTTACTGCCAGGACAAGCTCATGCCGCGCGTGCGCGACGCCTTCCGCCACGAAAAGACCGACGCCGCGATCTTTCGCGAGATGGGTGAAGTCGGCCTGCTGGGCCCCACCATCCCCGAGCAGTACGGCGGCCCGGGGCTGAACTACGTGGCCTACGGCCTGATTGCGCGCGAGATCGAGCGTGTGGACTCGGGCTACCGCTCGATGGCCAGCGTGCAAAGCTCGCTGGTGATGGTGCCGATCTACGAGTTTGGCACCGAGGCGCAGAAGCAGAAGTACCTGCCCAAGCTGGCCCGCGGCGAATGGATTGGCTGCTTCGGCCTGACCGAGCCCGACCACGGCTCCGACCCAGGCAGCATGGTCACGCGCGCCCGCAAGGTGCCGGGCGGCTACGAGCTGTCGGGCGCGAAGATGTGGATCTCCAACAGCCCGATTGCCGACGTGTTCGTGGTCTGGGCCAAAGAGGTGTCCGAGTCCGGCGCGGTCGGCCCGATCCGCGGCTTTGTGCTTGAAAAAGGCATGGCCGGCCTGTCGGCCCCGGCCATCCACGGCAAGGTGGGGCTGCGCGCCAGCATCACCGGCGAAATCGTGATGGACAAGGTGTTCTGCCCCGAAGACAACGCCTTCCCCGAGATCCGCGGCCTCAAGGGCCCGTTCACCTGCCTCAACAGCGCGCGCTACGGCATTGCCTGGGGCGCTTTAGGCGCGGCCGAGTTCTGCTGGCACACCGCCCGCCAGTACGTGCTGGACCGCCACCAGTTCGGCCGCCCGCTGGCCGCCAACCAGCTCATCCAGAAAAAGCTGGCCGACATGCAGACCGAAATCGCCATCGGCTTGCAGGCCTGCCTGCGCATGGGCCGCATGAAGGACGAGGGCACCGCCTCGGTCGAGGCCACCTCCATCATCAAGCGCAACAGCTGCGGCAAGGCGCTGGACATTGCCCGCCTGGCGCGCGACATGATGGGCGGCAACGGCATCAGCGACGAGTTTGGCGTGGCCCGCCACCTGGTGAACCTGGAGGTGGTGAACACCTACGAGGGCACGCACGACGTGCATGCGCTCATCCTGGGCCGCGCGCAAACGGGCATTCCGGCGTTCTCGTGATCGGCCCCGGCGACGCGGCGCACCGTCCTGGCGGCGCTCTGCCTCGCCTGCTTGTAGAGCGCGCGGGCAGCAGCGCAGGCTCTGCGGGGCGGCCCGCCTCGGGTGGCCCTGGCCCGGCGCCATTCGGCCGCACCACCGCCCTGCCGACTTCAAGCGTTTTTGGCCGCTCGTGCTTCAAAATCAAGCACGAGTAGCTATTATTTTGATAGCACCACCATGACCCAGCCTTCCGCCCCCGCAGGCACCACCCCCTCCAGCGCAGGCGCGCTGGCCGGCATCAAGGTGCTGGACCTGTCCCGCGTGCTGGCCGGGCCCTGGTGCACGCAAATCCTGGCCGACCTTGGGGCTGATGTGATCAAGGTGGAGCGCCCGGGCGCAGGCGACGACACGCGCCACTGGGGCCCGCCCTTTTTGCACGACGCAGACGGTCGCCCCACCGGCCAGGCCAGCTACTTTGCGGCCTGCAACCGCAACAAGCGCTCAATCACGCTCGACATCGCCACGCCCGAGGGCCAGGCGCTGGTGCGCCGCATGGCGGCCGAGGCCGACATCCTGGTCGAGAACTTCAAGGTCGGCGGCCTGCAGCAATACGGGCTCGACCACGCCAGCCTGCGGGCCCTGAACCCGCGGCTCATCTACTGCTCGGTCACCGGCTTCGGGCAAGACGGGCCCTACGCCGAGCGCGCGGGCTACGACCTGATGATCCAGGCCATGAGCGGCATGATGAGCATCACCGGCCGTGCCGACGGCGAGCCTGGCGGCGGCCCGCTGCGCGTGGGCGTGGCGCTTACCGACCTGTTCACCGGCGTGTACGCCAGCAGCGCCATCCTGGCCGCCCTGCACGTGCGCCATCACACCGGCCAGGGGCAGCACATCGACATGGCGCTGCTCGACGTGGGCATGGCCATCCTGGCCAACCAGGCCGCGGGCTTTCTGGCCACGGGCGTGGCCCCCACGCGCCAGGGCAATTCGCACCCCAGCCTCGTGCCCTACCAGGACTTCCCCACGCAAGACGGCGCCATGCTGCTGGCCGTGGGCAACGACGGCCAGTTCGCCCGCTTCTGCGCCGCTGCAGGCCAGCCGCAGTGGGCGCAAGACCCGCGCTTTGCCACCAACACCCTGCGCGTGCAGCACCGCGCTGAACTGGTGCCCCTGATGGAAGCCGTCACCCGCACACGCACCACGGCCGAGTGGGTGGCCCTGCTCGAAGACAAGGCCGTACCCTGCGGCCCGATCAACACCATTGCCCAGGCATTTGACGACCCGCAGGTGCGCGCGCGCGGCCTGCGCGTGCAGCAGCCGCGCTGGCAGCCTGGCGAGGCGGGTGACGGAATCGACCAGATTGCCGGCGTGGCCAGCCCACTGCGCCTGTCGGCCACGCCGCCGGTGTTGCGCAACGCCCCGCCCGCGCTGGGCCAGCACACCGATGAGGTGCTGGCCGAACTGGGCCTGGATGCGGCGGCCATTGCCAGCCTGCGCCAGCGCGGCGTGGTCTGAGCCCGGCCACCCTGCCGGGCCGTACACCCGCGTACTGCGCAAAAAACGTTTCCATTGCGCGGCCATTGGGGCTAGCCTGAAAAACACCGCACCAACCCAACCCGGGGTGCGGTGCGCAGCAACTCAGGCAGGAGGCCTCATGAAGCTCAGTCTCAAGCTCCCGCTCGCCTTCATGGCCGCCCTGGCGGTCGTCGTGGCCGCCGCGCTGTTCGGCATTCAGCGGCTGCACCAGGCGCTCGACACGTATGAAACCTCGGTCGCGCACAGCGTGGACCACGAACGCCGGGCATCGGCCATGCTGGTGGACTTCAAGGTGCAGGTGCAGGAATGGAAGAACGTGCTGCTGCGCGGCAAAGACACGGCGCAGCGCGAACGCTTCTGGGGGGCCTTCCAGAAGCAGGAAAAAGCCGTGGCCGATGCCGCCCGCCACCTGCTGGCCGACCTGCCCGCAGGGCCTGCACGCGACAAGGTGCAGCAGTTTCTGGACGCGCACACCCGCATGAGCGAGGCCTACCGCAAGGGCTTTGCAGACTTCCAGGCGGCCGACCACGACCACCAGGTGGGCGACAAGGCGGTGCAGGGTGTGGACCGCGCACCCTCCAGGCTGCTGGACGAAGCCGCCGATCTGATCGGCCAGGACAGCGCCCGCATGGCCTCACTGGCGGCCGAGCGCGCGGGCCGCGCCACCGCCATCAGCCTGGCCGTGATGCTGTGCGTGTGCGCTGCCAGCGTGGTGGGCGCGCTGCTGTTCAGCCGCGCGGTGGTGCGGCCGATTGGCCGGGCCGTACAGGTGTCGCAGGCCGTGGCCTCAGGCGACCTCACTGCGGCCACCCCGGTCAATGGGCGCGATGAAGTGGCGCAATTGCTCAACGCCCTGCATGCCATGCAGCACGGGCTGGCCCGCGTGGTGCGCAACGTGCGCAGCAATGCCGACAGCGTGGCCCTGGCCAGTGCCGAAATCGCGCAGGGCAACAACGACCTGTCGGCCCGCACCGAGCAGCAGGCCAGCGCGCTGGAGCAAACCTCGGCCTCGATGGAAGAACTCAGCACCACCGTGCAGGCCAATGCCGACAACGCCCAGCAGGCCAAGCAACTGGCGGCAACGGCTTCGCAGGTGGCGGCCCACGGCGGACAGGTGGTGGCCGACGTGGTGCGCACCATGCAGGGCATTCACGACAGCAGCCGCCAGATCGCCGACATCATCGGCGTGATCGATTCGATTGCCTTTCAGACCAACATCCTCGCGCTCAACGCCGCGGTCGAGGCCGCGCGCGCGGGCGAGCAGGGCCGCGGCTTTGCGGTGGTGGCCAGCGAAGTGCGCACGCTCGCCCAGCGCAGCGCCGACGCGGCCAAGGAAATCCGCGGGCTCATCAGCGCCAGTGTGGGCCGGGTGGAAGAAGGCACCCAGCTTGTGGACCGGGCTGGCAGCACCATGGACGAGGTGGTGCAGTCCATCGAGCGCGTGAGCCATATCGTGGCCGAGATCAGCACCGCCAGCAGCGAACAAAGCCAGGGCGTGCGCCAGGTGGGCGAGGCCATCACGCAGATGGACCAGGCCACGCAGCAGAACGCGGCGCTGGTCGAAGAAAGCGCCGCTGCGGCCGACGGCCTCAAGCGCCAGGCACAGGCCTTGGTAGAAGCGGTGGCGGTGTTCCGGCTGGGTGCGGGCGACAAGCCCCCTGCCCCTCCGCGTGCGGCCCTTGTCGCAGGCTGACGCTACGGCCCAGCACCGCTGCGGGTGCTGGGCGTGCAGCGCGGCGCCTGACGGGATGTCTGGCCAAACGCCCCATGGAGCGCTCAGTTCGCCACCGTGAAACGCTGGCGCAGGTGGCGCGGCTGTTCCAGTTCGTCGGTCATGGCCACGGCCAGGTCGGCCACGCTGATGCTGCCCGGCTGCTCGCCGTTCATCAGCGGGGCATCCTGCCCGACGCGGTACTGGCCGGTGCGTTCGCCGGGTTGCAGCAGGATGGGGGGCGACAGGAAGGTCCAGTCCAGACCATCCAGGGTGCGGATGCGGTTCAGCGCGTCGCGCGCGGCCAGTGCGCCAGCTTTCCACTCGGCCGGGAACTGCGGCGTGTCCACCAACTGCACACCGGGAGCCACATACAGGCTGCCGGCACCACCCACCACCAAGAGGCGGCGCACTCCGGCGGCCTGGACACCCGCGCAGATTGCATCGAATCCGCGCAGGAACTGGTCGTACAGGTCCGGCGCCGTCCAGCCGGGGTTGTAGGCGCTGACCACCGCGTCTGCACCCTGCACCGCAGCGGCCACTTGGGCGGCGTCCTGCACATCGGCCTGCACCACGGTCAAGCCGTCGCGCGCGGCGATCTTGGAGGGGGTACGAGCCAACACCGTCACGCGATGGCCGCGTTGCAGCAGTTCAGGCAGTACGGCGGAACCAACGAATCCGGTGGCGCCAATCAGGGCGATGTGCATGGGAAGTCCTTTCATTGCACGTGATGTTGAACGGGGATCGTGCTGCGCCGCCACGGGTACTGCGGGCACCGCGTTGGATCCATGCAGCGAGAATAGGAGCTTCACGAGCAATGCAGTAGCCCCCGAATTTCACCTTCAGCTTGAAGCATGACTTCACAATCCTGGGACGATCTCAAGCGCATGGCCGTGTTTGCCAGTGTGGTGCGGCATGGTTCGATGAGCGCGGCCGCCCGCGCGCTGGGCATGACCCCTTCGGCCGTGAGCCAGCAGGTGCGCCAGCTCGAACACAGCGGTGGCGTCACGCTGTTGCATCGCTCCACGCGCAAGCTGCGCCTGACCGAGGTGGGCGAGCGCTACCACGCCCAATGCGCGGCCATGGCCGCCGCCGCCCAGCAGGCCCGCGACGAGCTGGCCGCCTCGCGCGAACAACCGGGCGGCGAGCTGCGCATGTCGGCCCCGGTGGGCTTTGGCCGGCACATTGCGCCCGCGCTGGGGCCCTTGCTGCAGCAGCACCCGGGCCTGAGGCTGCGCCTGTTGGTGGACGACGCACGCATCGACCTCATCGAGGCCCGGGTGGACCTGGCCATCCGCTTCGGCCCCCTGCCCGATTCGGGCTGGGCTGCTCGGCGGCTGGGTGCCATGCAGTGGTGGCTGTGCGCAGCCCCGGGCTGGCTGACAGCGCACGGATCGCCAGCGGACGTGGCCGCACTGACCGCGCTGCCCTGGGTGGGCTTCTCGCGCGAGCCCGGCGGCCTGCGGCTGGAACTGCGCAGCCCCGACGGGGTGACCCACCCGCTGCAGGTGCAACCGCGCATGGCCAGCAACAACCAGCTGTCCATCCAGCAGATGTGTGAGGGAGGTCTGGGGGTGGCACTGCTGGGCAGCATGGACGTGCACGAGTCGCTGCAAGCGGGCCGTCTGGTGCGCCTGTGGCCCGACTGGTCGTTTGGCACGCTGGACCTCTGGGCCGTGACGCCGCAACGCGAAACGCAGCCCGCCAAGGTGCGCCACGCAGTGCACGCGCTGCAGGCTTACCTTCGGCAGCTGCCCGGCGTGCTCGACTGACCGGGACAGTCGCCGCAGCCCCCCCCAAACCCTCAGCTTTTTGTGGGGTCGTTGCACAAATTCCATCGTTGTGCGGTGTGGCGGCGCTGCCTAGAGTGCGGGGCACCCATCCACTGTGCCCTGCACGACTGAAAGGACTTCTGACATGACCCATGCCACCATCGACCGCCCGGCCACGACGAGCCCCGAGACCGCCAGCCGCCCCGCCATCGACCTCGCGCTTCTGGCATTTGCCAGTGGCGATGTGGCAGCGTTGCTGGCCCAGATCTCCGACGATGTGGACTTCCGCATCGACCACTACCAAGACGCAACCGACACCGGCTGGCAACGCGCCGCCAACAAAGCCGAACTGCTGGTCGTGCTGCAGCGGCTGGCGGTGGACGTGTTTCCCCGCGGCACCCGCGTACTGCAGTTGCACAGCCAGCCGTTGGGCAATGGCTGGGCGCTCACGCGCTTTCAGCAGCAGTTCTTTTATGGGGTACAACAGCGCGAGGTGGAAAGCCTGACCTGGATCGTGAGCCACACGCGCGACGGCCAGGTGGACTACTTCCGCGAAAACGTCACCACCATCACGCCTGTCTGAGCGGCAGGCCGGAGCCCTGTCCATGCTGTTTGACCTGCGCGCGCTTGGCTACTTTGTCGCCGCCTACGAGGAGCGCTCCATCACGGCGGCCGCGCGGCGCTGCTTCGTGGCGCAACCTTCGATCAGCATGGCCATCAAAGGGCTTGAAGACGTGCTGGACACCGCGCTGTTCGAGCGAGGCCGCCAGGGGCTCGGCCCCACCGCGTCCGCCCACCGCCTGTATCCGCGTGCCTGCGCCCTGCTGGCCGACTCGAGCGCCCTCCTTCAGGACTTCCGCAGGAGCACCCGCGAGCGCCTGTGCCTGTACGTGCAGGACGATCTGATGCTGCCGCCGCTGCAACCGGTGCTCGACGCCCTGGGTCAGCACCTGCCGCAGGCTGCGCTGCACATGAGCCCACAGGCCACCGACGCACGCCTGCGCGTGCTGAGCGAGCACTGCCGGCCAGACGGCGACACCTTCCAGCCGCTGTGGACGGAGCCTTACGTGATGCTGGTGCCGGCCGAACACCCCCTGCGGTTCCGCAAGTCCTTCGCCCTACCGGACCTGCAGGACATTCCGCTGATCGAATGGCCCCAGTGCCCGCTGCACCAGTCCTTTCTGAAGCTGGCCGCCGAGCAAGGTGTGGTGCTGCAGGTGTGTGCCAGTGCCGCACGCGAAGAACTGCTGTGGCGCATGGTGGACGCAGGTCTCGGACTTGCGGTGGTGCCCCAATCCCATGCCGCCCAGGCCCGACACGCCGTGGTGCGACCCTTGCATGGTGCGCTGGCGTTCTCACGCCGCGTGGGCCTGTCGTGCGATGCCACCGATATCGCCCTGCAAGCACTGCTGGCACCCCTGGCCGCCACGCTGAACGCAAACCGCCCCTCGCCCCACCATCAGGCGGCATGACTGCACCCCGGGGGCCATGGCCTGTCCCCGTCGTGTGCCCACGATGGCCCCGAAGGCCGGAACCAGCCCCCAGCGCTCCCATCGCCCATACCGTCGCGCCCCGTGCTTGCCACTGTGCACGCCCCAACCCCGGGTTTTTTTGTGGCGCAGCGTAGCGCGCCCACGACTAACCGGGCAGACTTCGGGTAATGCCTGAAACTTTCGCCGCCCCGGCGTGAGGTTTCGAACCTAGAATTTGTCACAGTACGTATCTCCACCGGAGGATCTCCATGAAAACGGTTCAGCAGGACATTGACGAACGGACCAACCTGACGGGCACCAACAAGTTCGAACTGCTGCTGTTCCGGCTGGGGATCGACAACGTCCTGGGCAAGAGCGAATTGTTCGGGATCAACGTCTTCAAGATCCGCGAGATCGTAGCCATGCCCAGCGTTACTCCAATCGCCGGAGCCAGCCAGTACTCGCTGGGCGTTGTGAACCTGCGCGGACAGGTGATTCCGGTGCTCGACCTGCCCGCCATCGTAGGCTGCAAGCCGCAGACGGGGCTCAACATCATGCTGGTGACCGAGTACGCCCGGACCACCCAGGCGTTTGCTGTCGAATCGGTCGAAGACATCGTCCGCCTGGACTGGAAGCAAGTGCTCTCGGCCGAGGCCAGCGGTGCAGCGGGCAAGCTCGTCACCAGCATCGCGCGGCTGGACGGCAACACTGACGAATCGCGTCTGGCCCAGGTGCTGGACGTGGAGGCCATTCTCCAGATGGTGTCTCCCGACGAGGAGAAGCACCAGGTGGACCCGCAGAAGGTGGGGCCCAAGCTCACGCTCAAGCCGGGCACCATCGTGCTCGCCGCAGACGACTCTTTTGTCGCCCGCTCCCTGATCGAACAGGAACTCAAGGTGCTGCAGGCGCCTTATGAGATGACCAAATCGGGCAAGGAAGCCTGGGACCGCCTCAATGCCATCGCCCGGTCGGCCGAAGCCGAAGGCAAGACCGTACAGGACCGCGTCGCCATGGTGCTCACCGACCTGGAAATGCCGGAGATGGATGGTTTCACTCTCACGCGCAACATCAAGTCCGACCCCCGTTTCGCAGGGCTGCCGGTCGTGATCCACTCGTCGCTGTCCGGGTCTGCCAATGAAGACCACGTTCGCAGTGTGGGGGCAGACGGCTACGTGGCGAAGTTCGTGGCCGAAGACCTGGCCGACACCATCCGGCGCGTGCTGCCCAAGTGAGGGCTGGCCCGGTGGATGGCTCCGCCGGGCACCCTCCGTCGGTTGGGGGCCGTCCAGCGCCCGACCAACGGCGTCAACCAATGCGGCCTGCGGCGCGTCTTAGCTGCAGGGTTCCCGCACTGGCCCTGTCTGGCCCGGCCGGATGGCGGGAACCTCCTACGCTGCGAGGACCCCAACGCCCATGAACCCTGTGTCACCCCGTCTGCTGGCCGCCTTGGGCGCTGCAGCCCTGTTGCTGGGCTGCGCCAGCGTCCCTGACGGCGGGTACCGCTACGGCCCCTCCGGCCCGCCATCGGTCACCGTGTACGAAACCGCCCCGGTGTACCCGCAGGGCTACTACTATTCGCCGCCACCGCCGCCGCGCTATGTGCCGTACCCTGTGGCACCAGCGCCGGTGTACGTGCAACCCCGCCCGGTGTGGATCGAGCCGCCCGCACGACGCCCGTACGACCGAGACGACTGGCGCGAGCGGGAACGGGAGCGAGAGCGAGACCGGGCGGATCGTGACCGCCGCGCCCGTGATCGCGATCTGGAGCGCGCACGCCGCGAAATGGCCGACCGCATGGCACGGCCTGCGCCGCAGGCAGCCTCTCCGGGCCGCCCGCCGGGCGGCTATCCGGCAAGCGACTGGCGTTCGAGGCAGTATTCCAACCAGGGTGAAATCGGCGCTGGGCCCTGACGCCCGTGCTTGTGCGGCGCCTCAGGCCGGTCGGGCGGCAACGGAATCGACGGCGGCCAAGCCTAGCATGAAGCCTTGGAGACCTTCGCGATGCCCATAGCACCTTTTTTGAACACTTCGCGGCGCGCCGCGCGCCGCCTGACCGCCCTGCCTGGCCCGGGAGCATGGCTGCTGGGCCTTGCGCTCCTGGCGGGCCAATGGCCAACGGTGGTCTCTGCCCAAGTGCTGCGCTGTACCGATCCACGCACGGGCCAGGTCACTTACACCGACGGCACCTGCACAGGTGGCAGCCGCGCCCAGGAGGTACAGCCACGCCAAAGTGCTGAAGAAATTGCCGAAGAAAGGCGCCGCGCGGCCGAGGCCCTGGAGCGCAAGCAGCAGCGCGCGCAGGATGAGGCCGCTGCCGCCGAGGCCCGTGCGCGGCAGGAGGCCGAGCGCCAGCGGCTGGATGCGGCCCGCGCCGCCGCACGCACCCCCACGCCCGCCGATTACGCGCGATCGCCCGAATGCGCGAAGTCCCGGCGCGAACTCGACATCGTGGCCCAGGGTCTGTCGCGCACCGACGAGGAACACCGCCTGCGCCTGGAGGCCGCCCAGCGGCAGGTGGACCTGGATTGCCTGGGCCCGCAAGGCTATGCCGAGGTGGAAAAGGCCCGCGCTGCGCAGCCGCGGGTGGTGGTCGTGCCGCCCACCGTGCAGCCTGCGCCAGTGTTTCCGCAGCCCTTTCCCACCACACCGGGCGTGGGACAACCCGCACAGCGCTACCTCACACAGTGCGGCGACTTCAGCTGCACCGACAACTTCGGCCAGAAGTACCCCCGCGTCGGGCCTGGGCGTTTCCAGGGGCCTGGCGGCGTATGCCGCTCAGCCGGTGGTCAGGCGCCCTGCTGAACGCTGGCCGCAAGCGCGGCGATGGCGTCGGGGTGGTGCAGGCGCAAGCGCAGTTCACGCTGCATGCGTGTGTTGTCCAGCCGGCGCGATTCGCTCATGAAGCTCAGCAGCATCAGCGGCAATTGCTGCCCGGCGGCGTCGCGGGCGATGCGCGCGGGGCGCGGCAGGCGATACACGTCGGCTGCAGCATCGTAGTAATCGCCCATCTTGCGGTGCACGTCGTCGCTCACGTGGTAGGCACGCTGCGCGCGGCCGCGCCACAGCGCCAGCCAGCAGGCCCGCGCCAGGTCGTCGGCGTGGATGTGGTTGGTGAACACGTCGTCTTCGGGGCGCAGCACTGGCGTGCCGCGGCGCAGGCGGGCCTCGGGGGTGCCGCCCTCGCGGTCGGGCGCGTAGATGCCGGGAATGCGCAAGATGCTGCTGCGCACGCCCGCCCGGCCCAAATGGCGCACGGCGCGCTCAGCGTTCACGCGGCGCTGGGCACGCGGGGTGGCCGGGGCCACGGGCCGTGATTCGGCGACCAGCGCGCCGCCACAATCGCCGTATACACCGCTGGTGGAACCATACACCAACGATGCGGGCAAGGCCCGCAGGCGCAGGGCCTGTGCCAGGGCCACGGTGCGCGGGTCTTTCCACCAGTCCTGCCCGGCCCCCTCGCCCGGTGGCGGGGCCAGGTGCAGCACGCGCGTGGCCAGGCCCGCCAGGCGGCGCAGGCTGGCCGCATCGTCCAGATTGCCCACCAGGGGAGTGAGCCCGAGATTGCGCAGGCCGGCCACGCGCTGCGGGCTGGAGGTGAGCGCCAGCACACGCACACGCCCAGCCCCCGGGCCGCGCTGCAGGTCGCGCGCCAGGCGCTGGCCCACATCGCCGCAGCCCACGATGAGCAGGCGTTCGCGCCGAAAGCGCGCCGGCAGGGCGCCGAGAGGGTTTTGGTTTGAGGGCAAAATCCGGGTCCGTTGGCTGATGACGACAGAACCCACAAGGATACCCAGAACATGAGCAGCACCGTGGCCGCCGCCCCTTTCCAGATCTCCGTGCAACCCAGCGGGCGCAGCTATACCGCGCTGGAAGGCGAAACCCTGCTGGGCGCGGCCATCCGCAGCGGCGTGGGCCTGCCCTATGGCTGCAAAGACGGCGCCTGCGGCTCGTGCAAGTGCAAAAAGCTCAGCGGCACCGTGGTGCACGGCGAGCACCAGTCCAAAGCGCTGACCGTCGAGGAAGAAGAAGCCGGTTTCGTGCTCACCTGCTGCGCCACGCCGCAAACCGACGTGGTGCTCGAATCCCGCCAGGTCACCGACGAAAGCGCCTTTCCAGTCAAGAAGATGCCGGTGCGCGTGGCCGCGCTCGAGCGCCTGTCGCCCGACGTGATGCGCGTGCGCCTGCAACTGCCTGCGGCCGACACCTTCCGCTACCACGCGGGCCAATATGTCGAGTTTCTGCTGCAGGGCGGCGCGCGCCGCGCGTACTCGATGGCCAACGCGCCCCACACGCAATCGGCCGGCCCGGCGATGGAGCTGCACATCCGCCACATGCCCGGCGGCAAATTCACCGACCATGTGTTTGGTGCGATGAAGGAAAAGGAAATCCTGCGCGTGGAAGGCCCGTTCGGCAGCTTCTACCTGCGTGAAGAATCCACCAAACCCATCGTGCTGCTGGCCTCGGGTACGGGCTTTGCGCCCATCAAGGCACTGATCGAGCACCTGCAGTTCAAGGGCATCCAGCGCCCGGCCACACTCTACTGGGGCGGCCGTCGGCCGCAGGATCTGTATCTGGACGCCTGGGTGCGCGAGCAGCTCGCGCTGATGCCGAACCTGCGCTACGTGCCCGTGGTGTCCGACGCCCTGCCCGAAGACGGCTGGACCGGCCGCACGGGCTTTGTGCACCAGGCCGTGCTCGACGACTTTGCCGATCTCTCGGGCCACCAGGTGTATGCCTGCGGCGCACCCATCGTGGTCGAATCGGCCCGCAGCAGCTACACCGCCACGCGCGGCCTGCCGCCCGAAGAGTTTTACGCCGACGCCTTCACATCGGAAGCCGACAAGCACGGCGGCTGAGCCCTGAGGCATTGCCAGCGCGGCGGCCGTGCGCGGTCTGCGTGCGCAGGCCGGGGGCGGTCGGCTTGGGCGTGCGGATCTTCAGCCGGGGTGCCCTGGCCCCTGTTTTTCTGCACAATCGGCGCATGAACCGCCGCAACCTGCTCCTTCGCGCCTCGGCCCTCGCAGCCGCCACGGCGCTTTCCGTCCCTGTATCCGTACAGGCCCAAGACGCCGCACCGATCCGGCTGGTGGTGCCCTATGCGGCCGGTGGCCCGATCGACGTGACGGCGCGCGCGCTGGCCGAGCGCGTGCGCGATTCGCTGGGCACGGTGGTGATCGACAACCGCGCGGGCGCGGGCGGCAACATCGGGGCCGACGCCGTGGCCAAGGCCGCACCCGACGGGCTGACCATTGGCATCGCCGCCACCGCCACGCACGCCGTCAACCCCTGGCTGTATGCCAAGATGCCCTACGACGCGGGCAAGGACTTTGCGGGCATCACGCAGATGGTGCGCGTGCCCAATGTGCTGGTGATGAACGCCGCCAAGGCCGAGCAGCTCAAGATCCGCAGCGTGGCCGATTTGATCGCGTACGCCAAAGCCAACCCCGCCAAGCTCAACTACGGCAGCGGCGGCAACGGCAGCGCCGGGCACCTGGCGGGCGAGATGTTCAAGCAACGCGCCGGCATTTTTGCGCTGCACATTCCGTACCGCGGGGCCAATCCGGCGCAACTGGCACTGCTGGCCGGCGAAGTGGACTTCAACATCGACAACCTGGCCGCCGCCGCGCCCAACATCCGCGCGGGCAAGCTCAAGGCGCTGGCCGTCACGTCGCTGCAGCCCAGCCCCGCGCTGCCCGGTGTGCCCGCGCTGGCCGAGACCTTCAAGGACTTTTCGATCGACACCTGGTGGGGCTTGGTGGCCCCGGCGGGCACGCCCAAGCCGGTGATCGCCAAGCTCAACAAGGCCTTCACCGACGCGCTCAAGGCCCCCGAGACGCGCACGCGCTTTGCAGCCCTGCTGGCCGAGCCCGTGCCCACCACGCCCGAGCAGTTCGACGCCTTCATGGCCGCCGAGCGCAGCAAGTACCAGGCGGTGGTCAAAGCCTCGGGCGCGAAGGTGGACTGACGCAGCCCGGGGCGACTCCACGCCCCGAACGCTCAGTGCCAAATTGGCTGCTCGTGCTTATAAATCAAGCACGAGCAGCTCACTTTTTGATAGCAGATCAATCCTGCGACCACGGCTGGGCGGGCCAGCCGGGTGCGGCCTGCGTGGGCACGCGTTCGATGCGCTGCGCGGCCACGGCCGCCAGGGCCTGGGGCGCCACGCCGCCGGGCAGCAGTTCGGCCAGCGGCTGCAGCACGAAAGCGCGCTCGTGCAGGCGCGGGTGCGGCAGCGTAAGCGTGGGCGTGTGCAGGCGCTCAGGCCCGTGCAGCAGCACATCCAGGTCGAGCGTGCGCGGCGCGTTGCGGTAGGGGCGCAGGCGGCCTTCGGCCTGTTCGATGGCCAGCAGTGCCTCCAGCAGAGGCTGTGGGGCCAGCGCGGTGTGCAGCGCGGCCACGGCGTTCCAATAGTCGGGCCCGCCCGCATCCACCGGCGCGCTGCGGTACAGCGACGACAGCGCCACCAGCCGCGTGCCCGGCAGCGCCGCCAGCGCCTGCACGGCCCGCTGCAGCGCGGCCTGTGCGTCGCCCAGGTTGGCCCCCAGCCCCACCCAGGCGCAGCCCGGCGCGGGCCAGGCGTGCAGCGCCCCGCCTGCAGGCCCAGGGGCGCAAGACGACACCGGAGGGGTGTGGACGGCAGTGCGGGAGGTGGTCACGGCGATGGCGGGCGGTGCCCTTGCATCGGGGCAGGCCCCTTGCGATTCAGTCAGCCGCCGGGGCGCCGCCCTCGCCTGTGCCACCCCCCGCGCCGGACGGCTTGCGGCGACGGCGGCGGCGCTTGCGGGGTGCGTCGGTGGCCACGCCATCGCCCGCCTGGGGCACAGGGCCGTCGGCTTCGCCTTCGCTTGGGACTGCGCCAGCGGCCGGTGCGGCGCTGCGCGGCACGCGGCGCACCACGGGCTGGGCGGCGCGCTGGCGGGCCTTCTGCTCTTCGCGGGCCTGGTCCATCAGGTCGGCACGGCGCTCGTCGTCGGCCTGCTGGAAGTCCTGCCACCATTCGGCCAGCGCTTCGTCCACCTCGCCCACGTCGGCGCGCAGGCGCATGAAGTCGAAGCCCGCCCGGAAGCGCGGCTGCGCCACCATGCTGAAGGGCGTGCTGCCCATGCGCTTTTCAAAGCGGGGCTGCATGACCCAGATCTCGCGCATGTCGGCGGCCAGTTTGCCGCGGCCCGACACATCGCCGATGCGCTGCTGGAACACGTCGTCGATCGCGTCCTGCAGCGCGGGGAACGGGTGCTCGCGGCGCTCCAGGCGCTGCGTCCAGCCGCGGTGCACATCGTCCCAGAGCACGCAGGCCAGCAGAAAGCTCGGGGCCACGGGCTTGCCTTCGCCCACGCGGCGGTCGGTGTCGGCCAGCGCGGCGTTCACAAAGGGGCTGTCGGCGCGCTCGACCACCACGTCCAGCAGCGGGTAGATGCCGCGTGCCAGGCCCAGCTTGCGCAGCTGCGCAATGGTGGCCAGGGCGTGGCCTGTCTGCAGCAGCTTGAGCATCTCGTCGAACATGCGGCTTTGCGGCACGTCGGCCAGCAGCGGCTGGCAGGGCAGCAGCGCGGCGGCGGTCTTGGCCTCCAGCTCGAAGCCCAGCGCGCTCAGCTTGGCGGCAAAGCGCACGGCGCGCAGGATGCGCACCGGGTCTTCGCGGTAGCGCGTGGCCGGGTCGCCGATCATGCGCAGCACTTTCTTCTGCGCGTCCTGGATGCCCTTGTGGTAGTCCACCACGACCTGGGTTTCGGGGTCGTAGTACATGGCGTTGATGGTGAAGTCGCGGCGCGTGGCGTCTTCGTCCTGCGGGCCCCAGACGTTGTCGCGCAGCACGCGGCCGCTGGCGTCCACCGCATGCTGCATGCCCGCGAGCTGGTGCTTGCTGGTCTTTTCGTTGCCGCTGACCTGTTCGGCCGCGCTGTTGTCCATGTAGGCGCGGAAGGTGGAGACCTCGATCACCTCGTGCTCGCGCCCGCGGCCGTGCACCACGTGCACGATGCGAAAGCGCTTGCCGATGATGAACGCGCGCCGGAACAGGCCCTTGACCTGCTCGGGCGTGGCGTTGGTGGCCACGTCGAAGTCTTTGGGGCGCAGGCCCAGCAGCAGGTCGCGCACCGCGCCACCGACCACATAGGCCTCGTAGCCCGCAGCCTTGAGCGTGTGCACCACCTCGGCGGCGCGGCGGTCGAGCAGGGCCGGGTCGATGCGGTGCACCGAGGCGGGCACCTCCTCGCGCTTGCCGAAGTGGGGCTTGCCGCCCTTGGTGCCGGGGGACGACTTGCCGAGCAGCTTGTCGATGAACTTCTTGATCATGGGTGTGCGGTAAACAGATCCAGGATGCGCCACTGGCGCTGCTGCGCGAGCGCGCGCAGCCGGGGATCGGGGTTGGTGGCGACGGGAAGGTCCACGCGCTCGAGCAGGGGCACGTCGTTCATGGAATCGCTGTAGAAAGTGCTGTCCACCTGCTCCCAGCCAAGCCCCTGCGCAGCCAGCCATTGTTCCATGCGCCGCACCTTGCCCTCGCGCATGGTCGGCGTGCCGTGGATTTCGCCGGTGATCCAGCCGCCCGCGTCGCGTTCGAGCTCGACGGCCAGCAGCGTCTCCACCCCAAAGGCCTGGGCGATCGGTCGGGTCACGAATTCGTTCGTGGCGGTGACGATCAGCACCTGGTCGCCCGCGGCCTGGTGCTCGCGCACCAGGGCCAGGGCCTCGGGGCGCAGCGCCGGGGCGATCACCTCGCGCATGAACTGCGCATGGGCGGCGGCAGCGGCCTCGGGGCCGCGCTCGCGCACGGCCTGGGTGGCAAAGCGCACGTAATCGTGCACATCAAGCGTGCCCGCCTGGTAGTGGGCATAGAACTCGTCGTTGCGGCGGCCGAATTCGACTGGGTCCGTCCACCCGATGCGCGTGGTGAACACGCCCCACTCGTAGTCGGAGTCCAGCGGCAGCAGCGTGTGGTCCAGGTCAAACAGGGCAAGGCGCGGGCGCGATTGCGGGGCGGCAACGGTCATCGGCGGGGGTTCCAGGGGCAATCAAAAGTACGGCACGCCCAGGCATGCCGCCAGCAAAACAGGAAACGTCGGAAAACGCGGGGGCTATTCGGACTCCAGCATGGCCTTGAGCAGCGGGATGGTGATGGCCCGTTGCGTGCGCAGCGCATACGCGTCGAGCTGGCCGAGCAACTGCATCAAGTGGCCCAGGTCGCGCGAAAAACGGGTGAGCATGTAGTCCATCACCTCGTCGCCCAGGAAGATGCCCCGGGCGTCGGCCTCCTGGCGCAGCACGGCGCGTCGCTCGGCCTCGCCCAGCAGCTGCAGCTGGAACACATGGCCCCAGCCCAGCCGGGTGCGCAGGTCGTCGCGCAGCGGCAGATCGGCTGGTGGCAGCTGCCCTGCGGCCAGTACCCAACGTGGCGTGCCCGTGGCCGGGGCCATGGCGTTCACAAACCAGTTGAAGGCCTGCGCCTGCTGGGCGGTGTCGTACAGGTGCACGTCGTCCATGAGCACGGCGGCCCAGGCCTCGTCGAATTCCACATCGGGCGGCGTGGACGGGTCGAGCCAGCCGACCTGCACACCCTGCTCGCGCAGCGCCTCGCGCACGGCCTTGAGCAGGTGCGACTTGCCGCTGCCGGATTCTCCCCACAGGTAGGTGGGCACCGGCGAGCGCACCGCCGCGTGGCCAGGCCCCGCGCCCACCCACAGCCGCAGGTGCTGCAGCGCGGCCTCGTTGGGCCCCGCGAAGAAGCGGCCCAGCGTGGGCCCGGGGGCCAGGCCGATGTCCAGGGCCAGCTGCTTCATGGCTGCGCACGGCCGGCACGGCAGCCAGCGCGGGAAACAAAGGCAACAGGAGGCAGCGTCATGAGACTGGCGTGCGAACCGCAGGCAATTAAGCGGGATAAACAGAGGCGGGGGCGGCGCCAGGCGCCAGGGGCTGCAGGCGCAACCCGTAAAATCCGCACAAATTTTAGTCTGCTAAGCACGCTGGTCCGTGCCGACACCCCTGCCATGAGCACATCTGCCCCCCAACCCACCCCCCTGTCCTACAAAGACGCCGGTGTCGACATCGACGCAGGCGACGCGCTGGTCGAGCGCATCAAGCCACTGGCCAAGAAGACCATGCGCGAGGGCGTGCTGGCAGGCATCGGCGGCTTTGGCGCGCTGTTTGAAGTGCCCAAGCGCTACCAGGAGCCTGTGCTGGTGAGCGGCACCGACGGCGTGGGCACCAAGCTCAAGCTGGCGTTTGAGTGGAACATGCACGACACCGTGGGCATTGACCTGGTGGCCATGAGCGTGAACGACGTGCTGGTGCAGGGCGCAGAGCCGCTGTTCTTCCTGGACTACTTCGCATGCGGCAAGCTCGACGTGGACACGGCCGCGGCCGTGGTGGGAGGCATTGCCAAGGGTTGCGAGCTCAGCGGCTGCGCGCTGATCGGCGGCGAAACCGCCGAGATGCCCGGCATGTACCCGCCGGGCGAATACGACCTGGCCGGCTTTGCCGTGGGCGCGGTCGAAAAGTCCAAGATCCTGAGCGGCCAGAACGTGCGCCCGGGCGACGTGGTGCTGGGCCTGGCATCGAGCGGCGTGCATTCCAACGGTTTCAGCCTGGTGCGCAAGTGCATTGAGCGCTCAGGCCCGCACCTGCCGGCCACGCTGGATGGCAAGCCCTTCCGCCACGCCGTGATGGAGCCCACCCGCCTGTATGTCAAGAGCGTGCTCGCGGCGCTGGCGCAGCACCCGATCAAGGCGCTGGCCCACATCACCGGCGGCGGCCTGCTGGAGAACATTCCGCGCGTGCTGCCGGAAGGCACGGCCGCGCACCTCAAAAAGGGCAGCTGGCCGCAGACCGAGCTGTTTGCCTGGCTGCAAAAAACGGCCGCCATCTCGGACTACGAGATGAACCGCACCTTCAACAACGGCATCGGCATGGTGGTGGTGGTGGCCGCCGAGCATGCCGACGCCACGGCCGCCACGCTGCGCGCCCAGGGCGAGCAGGTGTACGCCATCGGCGCGATTGCCGAGCGCGGCGAAGGCGCGCCTGTCGTGGTGGCCTGACGCCCCGACCCTTTGAGCCTGCTGCGCCCTCGCCTGCCCACGGCCATCTGGGCGCTGGGCTTTGTGAGCCTGTTGATGGACATCTCCTCCGAGATGATCCACAGCCTGCTGCCTGTGTTCATGGTCACGGTGCTGGGCACCAGCATGCTCACCGTGGGCCTGATCGAGGGCGTGGCCGAGGCCACGGCGATGATCGTGAAGGTGTTCTCAGGCACCCTTAGCGACTGGTGGGGCAAGCGCAAGCCCCTGGCGGTGATGGGCTATGGCCTGGGGGCGCTCTCCAAACCCCTGTTTGCGCTGGCGTCTGGCGTCGGCCTGCTGGTCGCCGCGCGTTTCATCGACCGCGTGGGCAAGGGCATCCGCGGGGCCCCGCGCGACGCGCTGGTGGCCGACCTGGCCCCGCCCGACCACCGCGGCGCAGCCTTTGGCCTGCGCCAGTCGCTCGACACCGTGGGCAGCTTTCTCGGCCCACTGCTGGCCATGGGGCTCATGCTGCTGTGGGCCAACGATTTCCGTGCCGTGTTCTGGGTGGCCTGCATTCCGGCCGCGTTGTGCATGGTGATGCTGGTGTGGGGCGTGCAAGAGCCCGAGCGCCCGCCCGGCAGCGCGCGCACCCACCCGCTGACCCGCGACAGCCTGCGCCGGCTGGGCCGCGGCTACTGGACGGTGGTGGTGCTGGGTGCGGTGTTCACGCTGGCGCGTTTCAGCGAGGCGTTTCTGGTGCTGCGCGTGCAGCAGGGCGGGCTTCATCTTGCCTGGGCCCCGCTGGTGCTGGTGGTGATGAACGTGGTGTACGCCTCAGGCGCGTACCCGCTGGGCGCGCTGTCGGACACCGTGAGCCACACGCGGCTGCTGGCCGCCGGGCTGGTGGCGCTCATCGTGGCCGACGGGCTGCTCGCCTGGTCGGGCCAGGGCTGGGTGGTGTGGGCGGGCGTGGCCCTGTGGGGCCTGCACATGGCCTTCACGCAGGGCCTGCTGGCCGCCATGGTGGCCGAATCCGCACCGGCCGACCTGCGCGGCACAGCCTACGGGGCCTACAACCTGGTCAGCGGCCTGTCGATGCTGGCGGCCAGCGTGATCGCCGGGGCCCTGTGGGACCAATGGGGCCCGCGCTTCACCTTCCTGGCCGGGGCAGCCTTTGCAGCGCTGGCCCTGATCGGCCTGCTCTGGCGGGACCTGCGCCTGCGCAGCCCGGGCTGATCGGCTCCGGATACAGAATGTCCGAAAACGACCGGCCCTGGTCGGATTGCGGGCGGCGCACCCCCGGCAGACTCCAGACAATGGGGCTTTCCAACCGCTTCCGGAGCCTCCCATGTCTGCCTGTCTTCTGGTGATCGATGTCCAGGAATCCTTCCGCCACCGCCCCTTCTTCACACCCGCCGGGCTGCCGGAATACCTGGCCGCACAGAACGCCCTGATTGCGGGCTGCATCGCCCGCCACATCCCGGTGCTGCGCGTATTCCACGCCGACGGTCCGGAAACGTCCGACAACCCCTTCTCGCACACCTCGGGCCAGGTGCGCCCCCTGGACGGCCTGGCCGACTTTGAGGCCGCCGCCACCTTCACCAAGTCGCGCCACAGCGCGCTCGTGGGCACTGGGCTGGACGTGTGGCTGGTGCGGCACGGCATCCGCCGGTTGATCGTCAGCGGCATCCGCACCGAGCAGTGCTGCGAGACCACCACACGGCACGCGTCGGACCTGGGCTGGAGCGTGGACTTCGTGACCGAGGCCACCCACACCTGGGACATGGTGCAACCCGACGGGCAGACGCTGCGGGCCGCCGACATCAAGGCGCGCACAGACACCGTGCTGCAGGGCCGCTTTGCCACGCTGCGCACCGTCGCGCAGGCCTTGCAGGCCTGAGCAACTGCCACCAGCACGCGATCGCTGCACGCCGTAGGAACAGTATGTTTTGGGCTGCTTGTGCTTTCCAATCAAGCACGAATAGCTATATTTTTGATAGCAACTTCCATACAGACTGCCCCGGCTGTTCTCGCCTGCAGCGCATGGACACGCACCCAGGGACGCTCTGCATAACGCCCTGTGGTCTGCGCGGGCACGGCCTCGGGCGGTCGGCTGCGTTGCGTTTCTTGCCGATCGCGCGGCTATCGGCTGCACAAAGCGCCTTGCGGTTCATCCCGCCCCGCACCCCGGCATTCTCGCAAGGGTGATGCAGAACTTCCCCAGGAGTCCCCCATGCAAGTCACCGTCTGTGAATTACCGAGCCAGCCCGAAGCCATGGAAGCGGCCTGGCGTGCGCTGTGCGCACACACCGCAGTTGCGCAGCCCGATCTGGTGGTGCTGCCGGAGTTTGCGTGGGTCGAGCCCGTGTGGGAAAGCGCCACACTCGACCCCGCACGTTGGAGCGCCGCAGTGGCCCGAACCGACGCCTGGATGCAGCGCTTGCCAGAGCTAGGGGCGGCTTGCGTCGTCGGGGCCCGGCCCGTCACCGACTGCGGCCGCCGTTTCAACGAAGGCTTTGCCTGGACACCCGCAGGCGGCGCGCGAAGGCTGCGCCGCAAGTACCACCTCCCGGATGAGCCCGGGGGCAGGGAAGCACGCTGGTGGGACCGTGGCGACGCGACGTTTCCCGAGTTTGACATCGCGGGCCACCCCATGGGTCTGAACATTTGCACCGAACTGTGGGCACTCGACACCCTGGCGGGCTATACCCACCAGGGGGTCCGGGCCATCCTCACCCCCCGGGCCACGGCGGCGGCCACCACCGGCAAATGGCTGGCCTTGGGCACGGTGGCCGCCGTGCGCTCGGGTGCCTTCAGCATCTCGTCGAACCGGGTGGACAGCCATGGCTGCTACGGGGGCGCCGGGTGGATCATCGACCCGGACGGCCTGCTGCTGGCGCGCACCAGCGCCGAGCAGCCCTTCTGCACAGCCGAGCTGGATTTCGCCGCCCCATCACGGGCACGCCACACCTATCCCCGCTATGTCTTCGAGGCAGCCCACAGCACCGGTGCCCACGCCGCGCAGCCCCCTTTCACACCCCACCCGCACACCCATGACTGACACCCCCCTCGCCACCCCGCCCTGCAGGGTGAGCCTCCTGATATTCGACGACATCGAGGTACTGGACCTGGGAGGCCCTTACGAGGTGTTCACCACCGCCAGCCGCATGCATCAGCGCCTGGCCCCGGGCAGCAAGCCGCTGTTCCAGGTGCAGTGCGTGGCCCGCACCCTGGCGCCGGTGCGCGCCCGCGCTGGCCTGACGGTGCTGCCGGATGCCGACTTTGCCAGCGCCGCTGAACCCGATGTGCTGATCGTGCCCGGCGGCGTGGTGGACGCCGCGGCAGCCTGCCCCGACACGAGGGACTGGGTGGCCCGTGCAGCGCAACACGCCCGCATCACTGCTTCGGTGTGCACCGGGGCCTTCATCCTGGCGGCCGCGGGCGTGCTGCGCAGCGGCCCAGTGACGACGCACTGGGAAGACCTGGCCGACCTGCGCCCGCAGTACCCCGGGCTGGACGTGCGCGAAGGCGTCCGCTGGGTGGACCAAGGACCGCTGGTGACCTCGGCGGGCATCAGCGCGGGCATCGACATGGCGCTGCATCTGGTCAGCCGCCTGGCCGGGGCCGCGCTGGCTGAGCGCACAGCGCGCCAGATGGACACCCCATGGCATCCCTTTCCATGAAGCCGCCGCCTCGCAGCACCACGTCGGCCGCCCCCGGCGCTGAGGCCCAGGGTCTGGTGCATGTGTATTTCGTCCTGCTACCTGGCAGCTTGGTGCTCGACTGGGCTGGCCCCGCCGAGGCGCTGCGCATTGCCAACCAGATCCGTCTGCAACAGGGGCAGGAAGCCCTGTTTGTGCAGCACTTTGCGGGGCCATCGAGCGATGCGGTGACCTCGGTGGGCGTGATGCTCGCGGGACTGGAGCCCCTGCCCGAGACCTTGCCCGAGACCGCCTGGGTGGTGCTGATCGGACTGCCCGGCCAACGCATCGACACGCAGACGCCCGCCGCTCGGGCGCTGCTGCATTGGCTGCGCGGCCTGCGTCTGGACTTGGGGCGCCTGGAACTGGTGACGGTGTGTGCAGGCTCGGTGCTGGCGGCGCATGCAGGACTGCTGGCGGGCCGCCGCGCCACGACCCACCACCAGCACCTGGACGAACTCGCAGAAGTCGAGCCCTGCTGCGACGTGGCAGCCAACCGCGTGTTTGTGAGCGACGGACCGCTGCACAGCAGCGCCGGGGTGACCACAGGCATCGACCTCATGCTGCACCGCATTGCCCAGCACGGTGGCCCGGCCCTGGCGGCGCAGGTGGCCCAGACCATGGTAGTGGCGTTGCGCCGGGGGCCCCAAGACCCGGAGCTGTCGCCATTTCTGCACCACCGCAACCACCTGCACGCAGCGCTGCACAGGGTGCAAGACGCCGTCAGCCAGCGCCCGCAGGATGCATGGGACGTCCCCACCATGGCGCGCGTGGCCTGCACGTCGCCCCGCCATCTGGCGCGGCTGTTTGACGAGCATGCGGGCATTGCGCCACTGGCCTACCTGCGGCGCATTCGCCTGGCCGCAGCAGAAGCCGCGTTGCAGGCGGGCATGGGAGTGGCGCAGGCAGCCGAGGCCGCAGGGTTTGCATCGGACACGCAGTTGCGCCGGGCATGGCGCCATTTCGAACGGCCCGGTACGCCATCGGGCGCACCGTCTGCGCAGAGACATCAGCCCGCCGTTCGCGGAGTGGCTCAGTAGCGCTCGGGCACGAGCATGCTGGATGGCACCGGCTGACGGAAATACTCCGGGTTGCGCACCCGCTCGGGCAGTACCACCGGCGGGTGCGGCACGTCGTGGTAGGGCAACTGGTCGAGCAGGTGGGCCATGCAGTTCAGGCGCGCTTTCTTCTTGTCCACGGCCTGCACCACCCACCAGGGCGCCTCGGGGATATGCGTGCGCTCCAGCATGATTTCCTTGGCCTTGGTGTAGGCCTCCCAGCGCACACGGCTCTCCAGATCCATGGGGCTGAGTTTCCACTGCTTGAGCGGGTCGTGGATGCGCCCCAGAAACCGCAGATGCTGCTCTTCGTCCGTGATGGAGAACCAGTACTTGAGCACCCGGATGCCGGAGCGCACGAGCATCTTCTCGAACTCCGGCACCGCCCGGAAGAACTCTTCGTATTCGTCGTCGGAGCAGAACCCCATCACCCGCTCTACCCCGGCGCGGTTGTACCAGCTGCGGTCGAACAGCACCATCTCCCCGGCGGCCGGCAGGTGGGCCACGTAGCGCTGGAAATACCACTGCGTGCGCTCCCGGTCGTTGGGGGCCGGCAGTGCGGCCACGCGCACCACCCGGGGGTTCAGGCGCTGGGTGATGCGCTTGATCACCCCGCCCTTGCCCGCCGCATCGCGGCCCTCGAACAGGATCACGACCTTCTGCCGCGCGTGCTGCACCCAGTCCTGCAGCTTGACCAGCTCGCCCTGCAGGCGAAACAGCTCGCGAAAGTATTCCCGACGGGCATTGCGCGCGGCTTCAGTGTCGGCGTGGTGGGCCAGCTCGGGCCAGTCCTCGGCCTCCAGCTCGATGGCTTCGTCATAGCCGTCGAGCAGTTCTTCGGTCAGGCGCTGAAAGGGGTCGGACGCATCGGATAGCGTGGGCAGGAGCATGGTGTGCGCGAAAAAGGGCAGGACAGCGCATCGTCCATGCGCGCGGTGACATCCGCGTTACAACGCCCCAGGCTGGCCAGCGCCGCAGCGTCAGTGGCTCTGGCGCCGCAGGGCGGCCAGCCGCTCGGCCACCTCGTCCATGTCCAGGCGGTCGTCGGCGTGGCGCAGGTAGGTCTCCAGGTCGGCAATCGCCTCGCGCACCATGCCGCGCTCGGCCAGGGCCAGGCCGCGGTCGCGCCGCTCGCCCCAGCCCTGCGGCAGCAAGATCACCAGCCGGTCGAGCACGGCCGTCAGGCGCTGCCAGTCCTGCTGCGCGCGGTGGATTTCCTTGAGGTTGCGCAGCATGCGCGCCAGGATGTCGCGCGGCGTGGCCGCCTGCAGGTACAGACCCAGGGGCACATCGAACTCGTCCACCAGCCCGGCATTGCGTTTGTAAGGCTCCAGCCGCTCGGCCAATTCTTCACGGCCCAGCGACTGGCCCGTCAGCGGGTCCATCACCACCTGCCCCTTGGGCAGCAGCACCTTGACCAGAAAGTGCCCCGGGAAGGCCACGCCCCGCACCTGGAGGCCTACGCTCTGGCCCAATTCGAGCCAGAGCACCGCCAGCGCGATGGGAATGCCGCGGCGCGTGCGCAGCACAGCATTGAGGTAGCTGTTGTCCGGGTCGTAGTAGTTGTTGGGATTGGGGCCGAACCCGAGGTCTGCGTAGAAAAACTGGTTGAGCATGCGCAGCCGCGCCAGAGACGACGCGTCGGCGGGCAGGCGGCGGCGCAGCCGGGCCTGGAGCTGGTCCATGTCACCCAGCAGCAGCTGTACATCCAGCTCGGGGTATTCGTCCTGCGCAATGCTCGCGGCGGCTTCGAGCAGCGGAAAATGCTCGTCGCTTTGCACCAGCATGGCAAAGTACTCCAGCGCCGTGGGGACCGAATAGCTCAGGCTCATGGCAGGGTTGTACGGGTGTGGCCGCAGGCCGTCAAGCGATGCCCCCGGGGCCGGCCCGCATCAGCGGCGCAACAATTGCCGCCACTGCAGGCCCGCCGCCCACAGCGCGCCAAAGTACAGCACGGCCGACGCCACAATGAAGCCCGCGAGCAGCAATACCCGCAGGCCGGGCTGCGCCCGCAAGGCCACCCAGTCGAAGTGGAACGCGCCCCAGGCCAGCAACACGGCCAGCAAGGCCCCGGCGGCCACCACCTGCAGCGCAAAGCGCGCCCAGCCCGGCTGGGGCTTGTAGCTGCCGCGGCGCAGCAGGCCCAGCAGCAGCCAGGCGGCGTTGACCAGCGCGCCGAGCCCGATCGACAGGGCCAGCCCGGCATGGTCCATCCAGGGCACGAGCACCACGTTGAGCGCCTGCGTGACGCACAGCACCACGATGGCAATGCGCACCGGCGTGCGGATGTCCTGGCTGGCGTAATAGCCGGGCGCCAGCACCTTGATGGCCACCAACCCCAGCAGGCCTGCCCCATAGCCGGCCAGCGCCACGGCAATCTGCGTCACGTCGCTGTCGCGCAGCGCGCCGTGGTGGAACAGCGTGGCCACCAGCGGTACGGCAAAGGTCAGCAGGGCCACGGCGCAGGGCACCGACAGCAGCAGCACCAGGCGCAGCCCCCAGTCGAGCATGGCCGAGTAGCGGGCATCGTCCCCAGCCGCGCGGGCCGACGACAGCTGGGGTGTGAGCACCACGCCCAGCGCCACGCCCAGCAGCGCGGTCGGAAACTCCATCAGCCGGTCGGCATAGAACAGCCAGGTCACACTGCCCGGCTGCAGCCACGAGGCGATCTGGGTGTTGATCATCAGCGACACCTGCGCCACGCCCACGCCCAGCAGGGCCGGGGCCATCAGCGTGAGGATGCGGCGCACGCCGGGCTCTGCCCACGCCCCGCGGATGCTGCCCCAGGCCATGCCGATGCGCGGCAGCAGGCCCAGGCGGGCCAGCGCCGGCAGCTGCACCGCCAGCTGCAGCACGCCGCCCAGCATTACGCCACCGGCCATCGCGTAAATCGGCTCAATGCCCTGGGCCGCCAGCCGGGGCGCGCCGAACCACGCCGCGGCGATCATCGACAGATTGAGCAGCACCGGCGTGGCCGCGGGCACGGCAAAGCGCTTCCAGGTGTTCAGAATGCCCGCCGATAGCGCCACCAGCGACATGAAGCCAATGTAGGGAAACATCCAGCGCGTCATGAGCACGGCGGCCTCAAAGCCCTGCGGCTGCTGGTGCAGGCCACTGGCCAGCAGCCACACCAGCACCGGCGCGCCCACCACGCCCAGCCCGCAGGTGACGAGCAGCACCCAGAACAGCACCGTGGCGACGCTGGAGATCAAGCGGCGTGTGGCCTCTTCGCCCTCGGTGGTGCGGCTTGCGGCCAGTACCGGCACGAAGGCCTGGCTGAACGCGCCTTCAGCGAACAGCCGGCGAAACAGGTTGGGAATGCGAAACGCGACGTTGAACGCGTCGGTCATCGCGCTGGCTCCGAACATGGAGGCCATGATCAGATCCCGGGCCAGGCCGGTCACGCGCGATGCGAGGGTGAACAGGGAGACGGTGGAGGCGGCTTTGAACAGGGACACGGCGGCAGTGTAGCCCCTCGCTCCGCCGCCCTCGCGGCGCGGCAGCGCGGCGCATCGCTTCAGGGCGGAGGCCCGTTCATGGGCTTCGGGCTATAATGTCAGGCTTCGCTGGCAACATCCACAGACACCAAGGAATACCCAAATGGCATCTACCAAGCCCAAGAAAAAGAACCCCCGCCTGGCGTCCGGCCGCAAGCGCGCCCGCCAAGACGTCAAGCTGAACGCAGCCAACAGCTCGCTGCGCTCGAAGTACCGCACGGCCGTCAAGAACGTCGAGAAGGCCGTGCTGGCCGGCGACAAGAGCAAGGCCACCGAACTGTTCGCGAAGATGCAAGCCGTGGTGGACACCGTGGCCGACAAGGGCATCTTCCACAAGAACAAGGCCGCACGCGACAAGAGCCGCCTGTCCGCCAAGGTCAAGGCCCTCGCCGCCGCCTGAACCTGCCCCCAGGTTCATCGCCCGCCGGGGCTTGCCCCGGCGCCGTTTGTACCGGGTGCGCTGCCAGCAAGCAAAAAACCGCCTTCGGGCGGTTTTTTTGTGCCCGCGCCGGGCGGGCGTGCCCAAGATGACGCCGCCTGAAACGCTCGACTCCGCCGCCCGGCTGTGCGA
This sequence comes from Acidovorax lacteus, assembly GCF_039540375.1. Classification (NCBI taxonomy): domain Bacteria; kingdom Pseudomonadati; phylum Pseudomonadota; class Betaproteobacteria; order Burkholderiales; family Comamonadaceae; genus Acidovorax; species Acidovorax lacteus. The sequence goes on along the minus strand of NZ_BAABEX010000008.1, from coordinate 13,970 downwards.
TAGACGGCGCGCGGGTACGAACACTGACGAAGAGGCCCGTCAGAGCCTGGGATACCGGTCAGATCACGGAAGTGGCGACAGTCCGGCGCAGCCAGTGACCGCGCAAATGAACTACCGGCAGGCGCTCAGGCCGTCGGAGGCGTGCCAGGCGGCGATGCTGGGGCCGGCGCATCCGGCAGCAGGCAGGCTTCGACCACCTGCAGGTTGTTGTCGCGCGCGAAGTTCATGACGAAGTCCCAGGCCATCGGCTCGTGGCCCTGCAGGTCGCGATGGACCACCACGCACTTGACGCCGCCCTGCGTGGTCGGCAGGCACCAGGGCGAATAGCTCAGGTGGCTGCCCGGGCGTGCGCCCCCGGGACGAAAGCTGCTCATCACCCCGGCCAGCCGCTCGGCCCAGTCGCTGGGGCGGAAGGTTCTCCCGTCGTGGGTGATGCCCTGGATGAAGACTTCTTTGGCGGAGGGGGAGACCATCGGGTGGGGTGGGGTTGGCACGGCTACCACAGGATCACTGCGTTTCGGGCCGCGGCCTGCATTCTAACTCTTATATAAGAGCTGAGACTCTAACCCGCGCACGCCACTGGGTCGGGCCGCGGGCGCATTGCAGTGATGCGGAATCGTCAACGGACGCCCGGAGCCTGCCGCCTAGAATCGAGCCTCGTTTTTCAGGGGCCGCAGCATCGGCGGCCCGACCTGCACCGTCTGGAGTACCGCATGACCGCTTTCATTGAGGCCACCTCGCCCCATGTGATGAACACCTATGGCCGCGTGCCCATCGCGCTGGCGCGTGGCCAGGGCTGCCGTGTGTGGGACGTCAATGGCAAGGAATATCTCGATGGCCTGGGCGGCATCGCCGTGAACACGCTCGGCCACAACCATCCGCAGCTCGTACCCGCACTGCAGGACCAGCTCACCAAGCTGATCCACACCTCCAACTACTACCACGTGCCGCTGCAGGAAACGCTGGCCGCCAAGCTGGTCGAACTCTCGGGTATGACCAACGCGTTCTTCTGCAACTCGGGCCTGGAAGCCAACGAGGCAGCGCTCAAGATTGCGCGCAAGTACGGCGTGGACAAGGGCATCGCCAAGCCGCAGATCGTGGTGTACGAAAAAGCCTTCCATGGCCGCTCGATCGCCACCATGTCGGCCACGGGCAACCCCAAGATCCACACCGGCTTCGGCCCGCTGGTCGAGGGTTTCATCCGCGTGCCGCTGAACGACATCGAGGCGATCAAGAAAGCCACGGAGGGCAACCCCAACGTGGTGGCCGTGTTCTTCGAGACCATTCAGGGCGAAGGTGGCATCAACCCGATGCGCGCTGAATACCTGCAGCAGCTGCGCCAGCTGTGCAACGAGCGCGACTGGCTGATGATGATCGACGAGGTGCAGTGCGGCATCGGCCGCACCGGCAAGTGGTTTGCGCACCAGTGGGCCGGCATCGTGCCCGACGTGATGCCCCTGGCCAAGGGACTGGGCTCGGGCGTGCCGATCGGCGCGGTGGTGGCGGGCCCCAAGGCCGCCAACGTGCTGCAGCCCGGCAACCACGGCACCACCTTTGGCGGCAACCCGCTGGCCATGCGCGCGGGGGTTGAAACCCTGCGCATCATGGAAGCCGAAGGCCTGCTGGAGAACGCCGCCAAGGTGGGCGAGCACCTGCGCGCCGCGCTGCAAAACGCCCTGGGCGGCCTGCCCGGCGTGAAGGAGATCCGCGGCCAGGGCCTGATGCTGGGCATTGAGCTGCACAAGCCCTGCGGCGCTCTGATCGGCCGCGCGGCCGAAGCCGGCCTGCTGCTCTCCGTCACCGCCGACAGCGTGATCCGCCTGGTGCCGCCGCTGATCCTCACCACCGCCGAGGCCGACGAAATCGTGGCCAAACTCACGCCCCTGGTCCAGGCCCTGCTGGCCGAATAACGAGAAGCCCTGCCATGACGACGCTGAAGCACTACCTGCAGTTCAAAGACCTGGGCGCTGACGAATACGCCTACCTGTTCGAGCGTGCAGCCCTGATCAAGCGCAAGTTCAAGACCTACGAAAAGCACCACCCGCTGACCGACCGCACGCTGGCCATGATCTTCGAGAAGGCCAGCACGCGCACCCGCGTGAGCTTCGAGGCCGGCATGTACCAGCTGGGTGGCAGCGTGGTGCACCTGACCACGGGCGACAGCCAGCTCGGCCGTGCCGAGCCCATCGAGGACAGCGCCAAAGTCATCAGCCGCATGGTGGACCTGGTGATGATCCGCACCTTCGAGCAGACCAAGATCGAGCGCTTCGCCGCCCATTCGCGTGTGCCCGTCATCAACGGGCTGACCAACGAGTTCCACCCCTGCCAGATCCTGGCCGACCTGTTCACCTACATCGAACACCGCGGCTCCATTGCAGGCAAGGTGGTGGCCTGGGTGGGCGACGGCAACAACATGGCCAACACCTGGCTGCAGGCTGCGCAACTGCTGGGCTTCAAGGTGCACGTCAGCACTCCCAGCGGCTACGAAGTGAATGCGAGCGTGGCCGGCGTGACCGACCCGGCCTGTTTTGAGGTGTTTGCCAACCCGATGGACGCCTGCCGGGGCGCCGACCTGGTGACCACCGACGTCTGGACCAGCATGGGCTACGAGGCCGAGAACGAAGCCCGCCGCCAGGCCTTTGCCGACTGGTGCGTGGACCGCGACATGATGGCCGTGGCCAAGCCCGACGCGCTGTTCATGCACTGCCTGCCCGCCCACCGCGGCGAGGAGGTGGAGGCCGAGGTCATCGACGGCCCGCAATCCGTCGTCTGGGACGAGGCAGAAAACCGGATGCACGTGCAAAAGGCCCTCATGGAGTACCTTTTGCTCGGCCGGGTGGCCTGAAAAGCCATCCGGTGGCGCGCCAGCGCCAGCAGACGGTCCGGGCGCAGGCCCATGACCGCGCAGCGGGTGTGAAGCAGCCGCAGGCTGCGGACCGAAGCCGCCACGCCCCGCACAGGCAAAACGCGCGCATGCTGCGCCTGCTGCTCGGCCAGCGGGCCTGAACCGGGCCAAGCCCGCCTCTGCCCTCGCTTCGGCGCAAACCCCGCCAACCGCCGGGGTTTGCGCCCCGCTCGGGCCCCGCCCTACGGCACAATCGTCGCCGCCCGCGGGGCCGGCCGATCGCCCCCGGGCCTGACGCCATGAGTGACACCGCAGATCACCCCTGCCTGGAGTGCGGCGCCTGCTGCTGCAGCTACCGGGTCGATTTCTCTGTGTACGAGCTGGACGATGCCGGCGGCACCGTGCCCGCCGCGCTGGCCGTGCCGGTCAACGGTGCCAAGGTGCGCATGTGCGGCACCGACCGCATTCCCCTGCGCTGCGTGGCCCTGGTGGGCACGGTGGGCCAGCGGGCCCACTGCGGTATCTACGCCCAGCGCCCCCAGCCCTGCCGGGAACTGGAGCCCGGCAGCTACGGCTGCGACAAGGCCCGGCTGCGCCATGGCCTGCCCCCGCTGGAGCCGACCGAGACCTGGCAACGCCGCATGGCCTGAGCGCACCGCCCACCGGTTCGAGCGCATGGCCGTGCGTACAGCAGCCGCTGTCGGCGGGTGGGGCCGCGCAGAGAAATTTCTGCATCTGTTGGAATAAACCGACACCACGAAATATCCAGCGCCGTACCTTCACGGCCCATGACAACGCTTTGGGATATTTCTGCCCCGGTGGCTCCGGGCAGCCCGGTCTTTCCCGGGGACACGCCGTATGCACAGACCTGGGGTGCCACGCTCGGGCCGGGGTGCCCGGTCAATGTGGCCAGCCTCACCCTGTCGCCCCATGTCGGCACGCACGCCGATGCGCCGCTGCACTACGACCCACAGGGTGCCACCGCAGGCGCGCTGGCGCTGGACGCCTTCATTGGCCCCTGCCGTGTGGTGCATGCCCTGGGCTGCGGGCCGCTGGTGCAGTGGCAGCACATCGGCCACGCCATCACGCCCGCATTGCCACCGCGCCTGCTGGTGCGCACCTACGAGCGCATGCCGGTAGACCGCTGGGACCCGCAGCTCACCGCCTACGCGCCCGAGACCATCGACCGCCTGGCCGACCTGGGCGTGGTGCTGGTGGGCATCGACACCGCGAGCATCGACCCGGCAGAGAGCAAAACACTCGACAGCCACCAGGTCATCCGCCGCCGCGGGCTGCGCGTGCTCGAAAACCTGGTGCTCGATGCCGTGCCCGAGGGCGACTACGAACTGATCGCGCTGCCGCTCAAGCTCATGGCGGCCGACGCGTCGCCCGTACGCGCCGTGCTGCGGCCGCTGCGCTGAGCGCGCTGGCGCATCCGGACTTTTGGGCCTTTTTGGCCTCTCGTGCTTGTTAATCAAGCACGAGTAGCTCACTTTTTGATAGCAAACCAAGCCCCATCACGGGCAATACCCTCCAGGAGACCTGCAACCATGACCACCTTGCAAGACTGCCAGGCCCGCGACGCGCAAGACCCGCTGCGCGCCCTGCGCGACCACTTTGACCTGCCGCCGGGCGTGATCTACCTGGACGGCAATTCGCTGGGCGTGCTGCCCAAAGCCGCCCCGGCGCGCATTGCCGACGTGGTGCAGCGCGAATGGGGCACCGACCTCATCAAATCGTGGAACACCGCGCGCTGGTTTGACCTGCCCCAGCGCCTGGGCAACCAGCTGGCCCCCTTGATCGGTGCGGGCCAGGACCAGGTGGTGTGCACCGACAGCACCTCCATCAACCTCTACAAGGTGCTGAGCGCCGCGCTGAATATCGCGCGTCAGGACGCCCCGGGCCGCACGCGCATCGTGAGCGAGCGCAGCAACTTCCCGACTGACCTCTACATTGCCGAGGGCCTGTGCAAGGAGCGCGGCCTGGAGCTGGTGCTGGTGGAGCCCGAAGAGATTGCAGCATCGCTGACCCCCGACGTGGCCGTGCTGATGCTGACGCATGTGAACTACCGCACCGGGGCCATGCACGACATGGCCGCCACCACCGCCGCCGCGCATGCCCAAGGCATTTTGTGCGTGTGGGACCTGGCCCACAGCGCAGGCGCTGTGCCGGTGGACCTGCTGGGCGCGGATGCTGACTTCTCGATTGGCTGTGGCTACAAGTACCTGAACGGCGGCCCCGGTGCGCCCGCCTTTGTGTGGGTGCACCCACGCCATGCCAACCGCTTCTGGCAACCGCTGTCGGGCTGGTGGGGCCATGCGGCACCGTTTGCCTTCACGCCCGACTACCAGCCCGCGCCCGGCATCACGCGCTATCTGTGCGGCACGCAACCCATCATCAGCCTGTCGGCGCTGCAGTGCGGGCTGGATGTGTTCACCGCCGCCGAGAGCCTGGGCGGCATGGCCGCGCTGCGCGCCAAATCGCTGGCGCTCACCGACCTGTTCATCCAGCTGGTAGAAGAACGCTGCGCAGGCTACGGCCTGGGCCTGGCCACGCCGCGTGCGCATGCGCAGCGCGGCTCGCAGGTGTGCCTGACGCGGGACACGGGTGCCTACGCCATCGTGCAGGCGCTGATTGCGCGCGGCGTGATCGGCGACTTCCGCAGGGGCGATGGTGGCACCGGGCGGCACAAGGACATCCTGCGCTTTGGCTTCACGCCGCTGTACATCGGCTTTGAAGACGTGTGGAACGCGGTGGAGCACCTGCGCCAGGTGCTGGCCAGCGGCGAATGGCAGAAGCCTGAGTTCAACCAGACGCACGCCGTCACCTGACCGGAAAGGCCCATCACCATGTGCCCTTTCTCCCAAACCCCAGCGGGTGACCACAACGCGGCATCTGCTGCGCTGCCCGAATCCATCGTGCGCGAAGAACGCGCCCAGCTCGACTTCAGCCACAGCATGAGCTACGGCGACTACCTGCAGCTCGACGCCATCCTCACGGCGCAAAAGCCGCTGTCGCCCGCGCACGACGAGATGCTGTTCATCGTGCAGCACCAGACCAGCGAGCTGTGGATGAAACTCATGCTGCACGAGCTGCGCGCGGCCATCGACCGCATTGCCAACCCCGATACGGGCACCCGCGCCGAGGCCTTCAAGATGCTCGCCCGCGTGAGCCGCATCATGGAGCAGTTGGTGAGCGCATGGAACGTGCTCGCCACCATGACGCCGCCCGAGTACACGGCCATGCGCCCGTACCTGGCAAGCTCCAGCGGCTTTCAGAGCTACCAGTACCGCGCCATCGAGTTCTCGCTGGGCAACAAGAACGCGGCGATGCTCAAGCCGCACGAGCACCGCCCCGACCTGCTGGCCCAGGTGCGCACGGCGTACGAAGCGCCTTCGCTGTACGACGTGTCGCTGCAATTGCTGGCCAAGGAAGGCCTGCACATTCCGGCAAGCCACCTGGAGCGCGACTGGACGCAGCCGTACAGCGAAAGCGAAGCGGTCAAAGAGGCCTGGCTGGTGGTGTACCGCGACCCGCAGAAGTACTGGGATCTGTACCAGCTCGGCGAGAAGCTCACGGACATCGAGGACGCCTTCCGCCTTTGGCGATTCCGCCATGTGACGACGGTGGAGCGCGTGATCGGCTTCAAGCGCGGCACGGGCGGCACCGGCGGCGTGAGCTACCTGCGCCGCATGCTGGACGTGGTGCTGTTCCCTGAAATCTGGAAGCTGCGCACCGATCTCTGAGCCCGGCAAGGCCAGCAAAAAGCCCACGACCGCAGGGCGGGCGTGGGCTTTTTGATCGGGACAGCAGCGTCGTCAGGGCAGCGAGAGATAGTCCGACTCGCGCACGCGCACTCGGCTCTCGCGCCCGTTGACCGAATAGGTCACGTACAGCATCTTGGGCACGCCCGGGGCTGGGTCCCAGCCGGCGAGGTCGTTGTCGGCACGCACATCGAGGCGGCCTCCGCGCACCTGGCTGCGCAGGCGTGCGGTCACCTCGATCATGCGGTCGCCCACGCCGTAGGTGGCCTGCAGGATCTGCAGCCCGCCGTAGCCCGGCGCCACGTCGCCACCGCCACCCCAGCCGCCGCTCCAGCCGCCCTGGCCCCAGTTGCCGCCGCTCCAGCCCGTGAACAGCGCGCCGTCCACCCAGCTGCCTTCTACGTAATCGAACACGCGCTGCGAGCCATCGCGACCACGCGCATAAATGCGCAGCGTCTTGGTGTGGCCGCGGTGCGGATCGACCTGGAAGGTCTCGTTCGTCAGGCGAAAGCTGCGGTCGCGCCGTGCCAGCTCGCGCAGGCGCTGGGTCACGTCCACATGGCGCTCGGCCGTGCCATAGCTGGCCTGCAGGATCTGGTACTGGCCATCGTCGTGGCCGGGGTTGGGTCGGCCGCTGCCGCCGTCGCCCTGCCAGCCGCCCTGGTTCCAAGAGCCGCCACCGCCGCTGCCGCGAAACATGCGGCCATCCACGTAGGCGTCTTCCGGGAAGTCGAACACCCGCATCTCACCGCCGCGGCCACGCGCCTGGATGCGCAGCACCTTGGGCTGCTTGGGATGCGGGTCGATGCCAAAGGTGTCGTTGCCCACGCGGAAGGAGCCATCGCGTTGCACCATGTCGCGCACGCGCTGGGTGACGTCGGCGCTGTACTCGGCCGTGCCATACCGCGCATCCAGCACCTGATAGCCGCCGTCGTCCCGCGCCCAGGCCGCCGACGCGCCCACCATCCAGATGCCCACCACGGCCACCAGGGCCATCCACCACCGTCGCATTGCCATGCGGTCCTCCATGTGTTGTGTTCCGTGCGGCGCGGCGTCCCTCACGCCCGCGTGCTCCGCGCTCGTGGCCCACTGCCGGGCCCGGGCGGCATTATGGAATGCCGCTGTCTTGGCATTCCATGCCACGCTAACGCGCGGTGGGCCTGCGGCGTGTACGACAACGCCGACGGGACCCGCAGGAATTACACCTGGATACGCACGGCGGATCTGCGTCAGCCGGGCCGCGCCTCGCAACGGATCGGAACCATGCGGCCGATTTCGATCAGCAGATCGGCCCCCTTGCCCTGCACCGTGATGGGACCGTTGCTGTAGCGAAAGCCTGAGGCCACCGGTTCGGCGGCCAGCGTCACCTGCCCACCCTTGCGCAGCAACAGTGCAGTGCGGTCGGCCGCCTGAAAGCGCAGTTCCAGGGTTTCGTTGTTGCTGCAGTCGTAGGTGCTGCGGCGCTCGGCCGGTTCGCTGGCCGGGGGGCTGGAACAGCCTGCGAGCAGGCCTGCAAGGCCCAGGGCGGCGAGCGCGGCGGAAAGATGACGGACGGGCATGTAAACGGGCTCCAGAGACGCCACACAGGGCAGGCCCCGGGTGTACCACACGCCCCGCCCGGGCGGGCATGGCGCGTCTGCGCTGGCGGCCCGTGCCGGGCGCATACCGCGCACATGCGTGACAAGCCCCCTGCCCGCCCATGCGCTACGCTGTGCGACGCCCAACCTGTACGCGCCCCCAGCGCGCGGCGGCGGCCCCGCCCCATGCCCCCTCCCCACACTGCCTTGTCGGATCACCGCGCCGCACCTGCGGCGCTTGCGCCCCGTGCCGCCTGGGCCATGCTGCTGGCACTGGTGTCGGGCTTTGCGCTGAGCCAGGCGTTTCGCACCGTGGCCGCCATTCTGGCCACAGGGCTGCAGGCCGACTTCGGGCTCACGCCGCAGGCGCTGGGCGTGTTCGCAGCGGCGTTCGCCTTTGCCTTTGGCGCACTGCAGTTGGTGATGGGCATTGCCATCGACCTGCATGGCGTGCGGCGCACCCTGCTGTGTGTGTTTCCTCTGGCCATTGCCGGGGCATCGCTGTCGGCGCTGGCGCCGTCCTACGGCGTGGTGCTGCTGGGGCAGGTGCTGATCGGTGCGGGCTGTGCGCCCGCATTTCTGGTGTGTACGGTGTTCATTGCACGGCACTTTGCAGGCGAGCGCTTTGCGCTGGTGTCGGGTGTGGCCATGGGCATCGGCGGGCTGGGCATGCTGTTCACCGGATCACCCTTGGCCTGGGTGGTGGCGGCCGCGGGCTGGCGCACGGGCTTTGGCGTGCTAGCGGTGCTGTCGGCGCTGGCCTGGTGCGTGGTGTTCTGGCGGGTGCGCGAGCCACCGCAGGCACTGCCAGCGGGCGTGGCGCGCGAGTCGGTGGCCGATGCGGTACGGGGGTTCGCCGCGCTGTTCTGGATGCCGCACACCTGGGGCATTCTGGTGCTGGCGCTGATGACCTATGCCGCGTTTCTGGCGCTGCGGGGTCTGTGGCTGGGTCCCTTGCTGATCGAGCGGCATGGCTTTTCGCTGGTGGCCAGCGGCCATGTGGCGCTGCTGGTGTCACTGGTGTCGCTGTTCGGGCCGGCCTGGTTTGGCAGGCGCGACCCGGGGCCTGCGCGCCGCAGGCAGTGGCTGACGGGTTACACGCTGGTGCTGGCGCTGCTGTTTGTGCTGATGGCGCTCAGCCGACAGCCCTGGCTGGACGTGAGCGCGGCAATTGCCGTGGGCGTGCTGTCGGGCTACATGGTGCTGCAGTATTCCGACGTGCGCAGCGCCTACCCGGCAGCCCTCACGGGCCGCGCCATGGCCTTGTTCACCATGGCCATGTTCCTGGGCGTGGCCTGCATGCAGTGGATCACTGGCGTGGCGGCCTCATGGGCCACGGCGCAGGGCCTGGAGCCGTTTCGTGCGGTGATGCTCACCATTGCCACGCTGCTCACCGCAGGCGCGCTGGGCTTTCGGCTGCTGCCCGCCCCCCCTGCAGCGCAGTCGCCGGGCCCTGGCCAGCATTCAGCATGAAATGTGCCGTTCGTGCTGAATAATCAAGCACGAGAAGCTATCAATTTAATAGCAAACTCACAGCTGAGGGCCGCGGTACAGCCAGGGCACATCCAGCAGCCGCGCCCCCAGCCAGCGCAGCGACAGGTCGCGCCCCCAGCGCACCGGCCCCGTGGCGTGGAAGATGCGGCCGTTGCGTTCAGACCGTGCCTGCACCCGGGCGTTGCGCTGCCAGCGGTTGAGGGCGTAGCGGCGCAGGCGCAGCGGCATGTCGATGGCGCGCTGGGCCAGCGCGCGCTCCAATTCGGCCGCGTCTTCAATGGCCATGCCCGCGCCCTGGGCCAGGTAGGGACGCATGGGGTGGGCGGCGTCCCCGAGCAGCGCCACCAGACCACGCGCCATCTCCTCGGCCCCGGCCACGGGCGGCCGGTCGCACAGCGGCCACAGGCGCCATCCATACCCTGCCTCGGCCACGCCCCGCACGGCCTGCTGCAAAGCGGTGCAGGTGCCGGCCAGCGCGTGCTCCAAATCGGCGGCGTTGGCGCTGTGGTCCCAGTGCTCCAGGTCGCGCGGCGCTGGCCCCTGCACGATGACCACCAGGTTCTGGTGCGTACCGCCGCGCACCGGGTACTGCACGGCGTGCAGGCGCGGGCCCAGCCAGGCGGTGACGCAGCCGGTACGCAAGGCGGGCGGCAGTGCGTCTTGCGGCACCAGGGCGCGGTAGGCCAGGTGCCCGCTCACGCGCGGGCGTTCGGGGCCCAGCAGCACCTGGCGCACGGTGCTCCACAGGCCGTCCGCGCCGATCAGGGCGTCGCCCTCCACCGCCTTGCCGGGTGCCATGTGCAACTGCACGCTGCCGCCCTGCTCGGCATAGCCGCGCAAGGTCTGGCCCAGGTGCAGTACAACGCCCCCCTGGGCCTGAACCGCCTGCAGCAGCAGGCTGTGCAGATCGGCGCGGTGGATGGTGACGTAGGGCGCGCCGTAGCGCTGCTCGGCCCGCGCGCCCAGTGGCAATTCGGCCAGCACGCCCCCGTGCAGGGCGCTGCGCACCTGCAGGCGGTCGGGCACGGCGGCCACGGCGCGCAGCGCATCGGCCAAGCCCCAGCCGTGCAGCACGCGCACCACGTTGGGCCCCAGTTGCACGCCAGCCCCCACTTCGCTGAAGGCTGCTGCCCGTTCGTAGAGCCGCACCTCGCAGCCCGCGCGCGCGGCCGCCAGCGCCGCAGCCAAACCCCCAATGCCGCCTCCGGCCACCAGTACCTGCTCGGTTGTCATGGGCCGCATTGTCGCGCGGCTGGCGCGCCAGGGGCTTGCTATGGCGCAGGCCGGAACGCTCTTTCCAGCACCGTGGCAGGCACGGGGCGGCCGAACAGGTAGCCCTGGAAGGCCGGGCAGCCCAGGCGGCGCAAAAACTCCAGCTGGCCGGTGGTTTCCACGCCCTCGGCCACGACCTGCAGGTCCAGGCTTTGGGCCAGGGCCAGAATGGTGCGCACGATGGCGGCGTCGTTGGCGTCCGCGAGCACATCGCGCACAAACCCGCGGTCGATCTTGAGCTGCTCAAGCGGCAGCCGCTTGAGGTAGCTCAGGCTCGAATACCCGGTGCCGAAGTCGTCCAGCGAGAAGCCTACACCGCGCTCGCGCAACTGCTCCATGCGCTGGATGACCTCCTCCACATCGGTCGCCATGAGGCTTTCGGTCAGCTCCAGCTTCAGTCGCTCCGGATTCGCCCCGCTGGCTTGCAGTGCACCCAGCACCTGCTCGGCAAACTCGGGCTGGCGAAACTGGCGCACGCTCACGTTGACCGACAGGAAAAACGGACGTGTGACGGCGCTCTGCGCCCAGACCACGAGTTGCCGGCATGCGGCTTCGAGCACCCAGCGGCCCAGCGGCAGGATCAGGCCGGTTTGCTCGGCCAGGGGAATGAACTCGGACGGCGGCACCAGCCCGCGGCGCGGATGCTGCCAGCGCACCAGGGCCTCGGCCCCGAGCAGGCGGCCCGCGCTGTCGACCACCGGCTGGTAATGCAGCAGGAACTCGCCGTGCTGCAGGCCGTGGCGCAAGTCGCTCTCCAGCTCGGAACGCGCACTCACGGCGGCCTGCATGTCGGGGTCAAAAAAGCGCACGGTGTTGCGCCCGCCCGCCTTGGCCTGGTACATGGCCATATCGGCCTGCTTGAGCAGGTCGTCCACCCGGCTTGCCGTGCGGCCGAACAGGGTGATGCCGATGCTCGGCGTGCTGTGATGGGCCGTGGCGGCCATGGTGTAGGCCGCCCCCAGGCGGTCGATGATGAGTTGCGCCACGCGCGCGGCCTCGGCACTGGCGCGCGTGGGCTCCTGGTGCAGGGCCTGGAGCAGCACCACGAACTCGTCTCCGCCAAAGCGTGCCACGGTGTCGCTGTCGCGCACGCAGCCGCGCAGGCGCTCGGCCACCTGCACCAGCAGCTGGTCGCCGGTGTCGTGGCCCAGGGTGTCGTTCAGGTCCTTGAAGTTGTCCAGGTCGATGAACAGCAGCGCGCCATGCTGCTCCGCCCGCAGCGCAAAGGCAATCGCGCGCTGCAGCCGGTCGAGCAGCAGACGCCGGTTGGGCAGCCCGGTGAGTGCATCAAAGAACGCAAGGCGCTCGACTTTTTCCTCGACCGACTTGCGCTCGGTGATGTCGCGCCCCACGCCCCGGTAGCCGCAGAACGCCCCCTGCGCATCGAACACCGGCACGCCGCTGACCGAAATCCAGTGGGTGCTGCCGTCGCGTCGCTGGTGGTGCAGCTCCAGGTCGCGAAAGGGCTGGTGCTTTTCCAGCACCGCCCGGTGGGCCGCCCAGTCGGCGGGTGTCATGTTGAGCGCGCCCATTTCCCAGCGCGTGCGCCCGGCCACGTCGTCGGTCGGCAGGCGGTTGTCGCTCCAGTCGCCCGCCACCAGTTGCACGAACCGGAATTGCGCATCCTGCTCCCAGTACCAGTCGGACGACAGATCGCTCAGGCTGCGAAAGCGGGCCTCGCTGTCGCGCAGCTGCTGCTGCACGCGGGCATAGTCGCTCACATCGGTGAACGTGCGCACCAGGCTGCCGTCGGCCAGTCGCGCGGTGCGTACCTCCAGCGTGCGGCCGTCCTGGGTGGTGCGCCAGTACAGCGCTGGTGGCTCGATGGAGCCACCGCTGGCCACGTAGGGCATCCCCCGCGCATCCACCAGCTGATAACCGGCGCCAAAGTCTCCGCGCATGGCCTGCACACGGGTCAGGTCGGCCATGGTGGGCCGCGACGCCATCAGCGATTCGGGCAGGTTCAGCAGCTCCAGCACGCGCTGGTTGTACACGGTGATGCGGCCTTCAGGGTCGGTCTTGAAGATCCCCTGGCTCATGCTGGCCAGCGTGACCTGCAAGGCCTGCCGCTGCTCCTGCAGCTGGGCCAGTGCGTCTTGCCAAATGCGCGCGTCCACGGTGCGCACGCTGCCAGCTGGCGGCGGTGCGGGCTTCGTGGCGGCCTGCGGCGGCAAAGCCTCGCGGCCCACGGGGGCCAGCGCCTGCAGGCGGTAGACCATCTCGGGCAAATGGGTGCCATCGCTCTGCCGCACCACATAGTCGCCCAGCCCATGGCGAAAGGCCCGCGCCGCCAAGGCTTCCTGGTCGGCGTCCAGGCACAACAGCACAGAGCGGCCCGCGCACGATGCGAGCAGATCGGGCAGATCCCGCGCGCTGGGCGTGAGGCACAGCACCACGATGCTCCAGCTTTGCGATGCCAGGGCCGTGGCGGCATCGTCCAGCCGCGGGCGGTGCAACACACGCCAGTCGGGACACCGCCGTGCCAGCGCCTGACGACCCCGGCGAAAGTGCGCGTCGTCGGCGTCTACCCACAGCACGCTGGGCACATCGATTGCCTGCACCGGGGCCACGCGGCCTGGGGCATCGCTGATGGGGCCCGGGGCCGCGCCCACACCCACCCGGGACGGACCAGAGGGCCACGCGGTCCGGGCGGATGGCGGCTGCGGGGGCCCGGGTCTGTCGGGGTTCATGAGACGCCCCGCTCCCGTGGGCCGGATGGTTCGGCGGCGGGCTCAGGGGGAAGATGCTCCCGCTCCAGCGCCTCCACGGGCGCAGGCCGCCCGAACAGGTAGCCCTGGAAGGCCTCGCACCCGTGCAGCCGCAAAAACGCCAGCTGCCCCGCCGTCTCCACCCCTTCCGCCACCACCTGCAGGTCCAGACTGCGCGCCAGCGCCAATATCGTGCGCACAATCGCCGCGTCGTTCGGGTCCGTCAGCACGTCCCGCACAAATCCCTGGTCGATCTTCACCTGCTCCAGCGGCAGCCGCTTGAGGTAGCTCAGGCTGGAGTAGCCCGTGC